>MHZD01000077.1 GCA_001828645.1 Planctomycetes bacterium RIFOXYC2_FULL_41_27
ATTGAAAAATCTAGTCACAGAGGATACAAAGAAATTTATGCTACTAATTGTAATTACTCACAGATGCTTGTCAATGCTTTATTTTGCCACAAGTCCGGCGACTTTATAAAGAGGCGTGAACAACCTCTCTGCTTTTTATTAGATTGTTAGTAATTCGTATTTGACCTTGTTACCAATATTGTGCTTTATTCTTGACATAAATTTTCTATAATATTAGTATAATAAAGTTTGTCACGTCCAATAGTTACAACTAAATTTAATGTTAAGGAATTTTCAATCTTTTGTGATTCCACTCTAAAAAGAGGGCATAAAGGGGTGTGTAAGTTTGCCGCAACCCCCCCCAGCCCCTATGGTAGGTCAGGCGTCCCCGCCTGACATTATGATGACAAGCGGGGACGCTTGTCCTACCAATAAGTGGAGCTTAAAATCGCTGCCGAAAGCGACCTAATTTAATAATATAAATTTATGATGCAAAAGAGAAACAATATTCTCGTTATCGATGATGATAATCTGATGCGAGTATCATTAAAAAGTCTCCTGGAAGAAAATGGATACCATGTTTATACCGTGTCTTCCGGAGACGAAGCCGTTCAAATACTGGGCAAACACGGTGTAGATTTAATCCTCTTCGACCTCAGACTACACGATGTCAGCGAGCTTTCGTTAGTAAACAAGATTAAAGAGTCCTCTCCCAATGCAATCATTCTTGTCATGATTGACCAAAACAAAATCAAAACAGTAATTAATACCGTGTGTTTAGATACTGTTGACTATATCCTAAAACCGTTTGACTCTGATTATTTAAAGAAGACCGTTGAAAAAGCCCTTTACAAGCAACAGTTGGAGGCTAGTCTTAAAAAGACACTGCTAGAAGAAGAAATTATTAGCAATATCAATAAAACTATTGCCACCAGTTTAGATATTCGGGAAGTTTTTCCAACGTTATGTAATGAATTAAAGAAGGTTATTTCATTTGATCGTGCTTGTTTAATTATTTCAAATGAACAGGGGCAATGGTTTCAGGTGTTTGCACTAACGAAGACGTACAACTTTAGCGAGATTAATGAGGGTGGATCTTTTCCATTGTCCGGCAGCCTCCTTGAAGAAGTTGTCAAGACTGGGAAACCTGTCATAGCCAATAATACGGGAAAAGGTCGTTTTTGGACAGACAATGTATTACTTAAAGAAGGAATACACTCTCGGCTCGGATTCCCGCTTACCTATAAGGGCAAAGTACTTGGCGCCTTTACCTTTGGCAGTGGAAAAACAAACAGTTTTAGTGAACACTCCTATTACTATCTCTGGCAGATAGCGCCACAGCTTGCCATTGCACTCGAAAATACAAAGCTGTTTAGCCGCATTAAAACCTCGGAAGAACGTTACAAGACTTTATTTAATAACGCTGCCGATTCCATGATGATGCTGGATCTCAACGGAAAAATTCTCACGATAAACCAGCGAGAAGAAGAAATTATTGGTTACAAAATGGAAGAGCTTTTGGGCAAGTATATTTATGATTTTTTACCTGACGCATCAAAAAAATCTGTGACGAAACTTCTTCCAATAGCAGTTAACACCAAAGTTCAAACAACCGAAATTGAAGTCATCGGTAAAAACCAACAAGCCTTAGTAATGGAACTGGATATCTCTGTGGTGAAAGACGAGCATAATGTTTTATACATGCTCGCACACTTTCGAGATATAACCAGAAGAAAATTTCTCGAATTGGAGTTAAAAGAAGAAAAGGAAAAACTGGATAATATCGTGAGTGAAATAGGGGCAGATCTCTTAGTCGTTAATCGGGACTATAAAATATGCTGGGCTAATAAACGATTAATCGAAAATCACACGTTAGGTAAGAACATCATAAATCGTACCTGTTTTGATGCCTATTGTCGTCTTAAATCTGTTCCCAATGATTGTCCCTCTATCAAGGTGTTTAAGACAGGGAAAATAAATCAAACCGAGTATATCATTCATAGGCAACATAAAAAAATATTTTTCAACGTAACCAGTTCCCCTATTTTTGATAAAGAGGGAAAGGTTGTGCAGGTACTGGAATTGTTTCAGGACATCACAGCAAGAAAACTAGACGAAGAAAAACAGAAAGAATTGCAACTGCAATTGGTACACTCCGACAGGTTAATCTCTATTGGACGAGTTGCAGCCGGGGTGGCTCATGAAATTAATACACCCCTCGCCATACTTTCAGGCATAATACAGGGTTTTCTCGAAAGAAATAATACGTTCACAAGGGAGACCGTAAAAGAATTCAGGACGATGCAAAAGGTAACAAAACGTATTGAGAAAACGGTAGATTCGTTATTAGACCTATCTCACTCCGAGGGAAACGAACATCCGAAACCCATTAATATTAATGAATTAATTAAAAACACGGTCTCCCTTATTATCGAACAGTTTACGGCAAAAAACAAAAATATCACCTTAAAACTCTCTTCACGATTGCCTCAAATCAAAGGATTTACAGAGCAATTGCAGCAGGTATTTATGAATTTACTCATCAATGCCGACGACGCCACTTCGACTGGCGATACCATTTCAATTGCCACAGCTCAAAAAGACAAAAATACCATCTCAATCAGTTTTAAAGACACTGGCACCGGTATTCATAGGAACTGTCTGTCTAAAATCTTTGACCCATTCTTCACAACAAAAGAAGTGGGGAAAGGAACGGGACTTGGTCTATCGATTACGCATGGAATTATAGAAAGGCATCATGGTACAATTCATGTCAAGAGTAAAATAGGTAGAGGTACTACCTTTGATATCAATTTACCCATAGATTTTGGAAAGGCGACAGTCCATGGATAGAGGAATAAAAATATTAGTCGTAGACGATGACAAGGACTATAATTTATATTTAACCAAATTCCTGTCTGATGAAGGATACCTTGCCAAAGGCATTCCCAAACCGATGGATACACTGCCCACATTGGAACAGGAAAAGTATCAGATTGTCATACTCGATCTAAAAATGCCGCAAATAAACGGTACAGAATTACTCAAAGAAATAAAATCGAAATATCCAAATATTTGTGTTATCATATTAACGGGATACCCTTCTTTTAAAACAGCCGTTGAGACGATGAAGCTTGATGCATTTGACTACTTAAAAAAGCCATTTGATTTAAATGATTTACGAAGGGCACTCAATAATGCGCAAAAAACGTATTGCCTTATTGGAAGCTCAAAGGATAAGCTCAAAAGTTCTGTGGGAAAGAAACTTAAATTTTTAAGAAAAAGTAAAAGAATCACACAGAAGCAATTAGCAAACCGTACCAGTTTATCGCCGAGTTTGCTGTCACAGATAGAAAATGGACAAATCGCAACCTCTCTTGCTACTCTGGATAAATTATCATCGGCGCTTAACGTTAAAATATCATATTTTCTTGATGAAGAGGTCGTTGAAGTTACAGCGAATGAATAGATAGGATATCAGACTTTTATACAGCGTTATTTTTGCAGGAGTTTTACTGAATGGACAAACTGATCAATATCATCTCAAATTTAGGTTCTCCAAAAATCATGGTTATCGGGGATCTGATGCTCGATAAATATGTATGGGGCGAGGTAAAACGCATCTCACAGGAGGCCCCTATCCCAATCATCAATGTCTCGTCTGAAGATGTTCGGCCAGGAGGCGCTGGAAGTGTTGTAAATAATTTAAAAACATTGGGAGCACAGGTATTTGTCTGTGGAATTATTGGGGATGATGCACATGGACATGCGCTCATGAACATTTTCAAGCAACTTGGAGCAGATACGGCAGGAATTATGGTTGATAAAAGCCGTCCAACCATCATGAAAATGCGTTTCATGGGGCACTTGCAAACCGCTGGGAAAGGGGTACAGCAACTCCTGCGGGTTGATTACGAAAAGACGCATGTTATATCTGCCGAAATCGAAACACAGCTTAATAACTATTTAAATAAAACCATACCGTCATGCGATGTTGTCCTGGTTTCTGATATGAATAAAGGATTACTTTCACATTCATTTCTGAAAACAATAGTAACGCTTTGCAAAAAACATAAAAAGACTGCGATTGTCGACCCCAAGCTTGTAAACGATTATTCCTGTTACGAAGGTTTTACAGCCATGACCCCTAACAGGAATGAAACCGAATTTGCCACCGGAATAAAAATCACCGATAACGACAGCCTGCATCGTGCCGGAAATAAACTCGTTTCAAACCTTTCACTGGAGTATTGCGTCATTACCATTGATAAAGACGGCATGTTCCTGTATCACAAAAATGGAGGTGGAAAGATAATACCGACCGTTCCACGTGCCGTATTTGATGTGACAGGCGCGGGTGATATGGTGCTCAGCATGTTTGGCATGGTAGTCGGGAGTGGTCATGGTTTTGAGGAGGCTGCGCCACTTGCCAATATTGCAGCCGGAATAGAAGTTGGAAAGATTGGCGCAACCCCGGTCAGTAAAGGTGAAATTATGAGTGAACTCATGGGTGTCAAAAATCAATTTTCTGGTAAAATTAAGGATGTCGAAATACTCGCAGGTATACTGAATGAACACAGAAAGAAAAATGATAAAATTGTCTTCACAAATGGCTGTTTTGATATATTACACATTGGACATATTGAATATCTTAAATTTGCTCGGAAACAGGGCGATTTGCTTGTGGTAGGTTTGAATACCGATAGATCCGTCAAGAGTCTGAAAGGCCCCACACGCCCCTTTGTTTCCGAAGTAGAACGTGCAAAAATGCTTTCCGCATTGGAAGACGTAACTTACGTAGTGCTCTTTGACGAGCAGACCCCCTTGAATTTGATATCGGCCGTAAAACCCGACGTACTGGTAAAAGGGGAAGATTGGAAAGATGCTGGCGCAGTAGGCAGCGAAATTGTTGAATCCTACGGGGGAAAAGTCGTGTTTGCACCCTTTGTAGAAGGAGTTTCAACTACCAACATAGTTTCCAGAATAATCAAACAGCATAGCGAAACGGAAACATTAAAAGACGCCGTTGGTCAAACTTCTTAAATAATATAGAAAATCCCCCTTAGAAAAGGGGGCTAGGGGGTTGTAAAATAGCCCAGAAAAAGCACAACCCCCTGAATCCCCCTTTGTTAAGGGGGACTTAAACGGAATAACTCAAATGGAAAACGAATTCTTATGGACGATATAGAATTACAACTACAGGAAAGCATCGATACCAAAAAGGCATTATTATCGGCTAATCTCGATATAATTAGAAAAATAGCTGATACGGTAGTAAAAGCATTCAAAAACAACCATCGCATCTATCTCATTGGCAATGGTGGTAGCGCTGCAGATGCACAGCACATTGCCGGTGAGCTAATTGGAAGGTTCAAAATGAACCGACGCCCCCTCCCTGCCGTTGCCCTGACAACCAATACTTCTGTAATTACTGCTCTTGCAAATGATTTTGGGTATGATACCTGCTTTACCAGACAAGTCGAGGCGCTGGCTAACAGAGGCGACGTTATCCTGGCTTTTAGCACCAGCGGAAATTCAAAAGGCATTGTAGATGCAGTCAAAGTCGCAAGGAATATGGGGGCGATTACCATTGGATTCACCGGGAAGGACGGCGGTCTCTTAGGCAGTGCAGCCGATATCTGCTTGAAAATTCCATCAACCAACACACCTCGAATACAGGAATGTCATATCACCGTTGGACATATCGTATGCTCGATTGTCGAAAAAGAACTTTTTGGGGCAGCAAATAAGTGAACAAGAAAAAAGCCGTATTTCTTGATCGTGACGGTACTATTGTCGTCCACGAACCTTACGTGAGTTCCCCCAACCAACTCAAATTATTACCCAATGTCGCCGAAGGTATCCGCCTTTTCAAAGAGCATGGATATCTGGCAATTGTTGTGACCAATCAGTCCGGTGTGGCCAGGGGACTTTTCAGTGAAGAGCGTTTAATGCTTATCCACAAAAAATTGATGAGCATGCTGAAAGACGAGGGGGTTGATCTCGACGATATCTATTATTGCCCGCACCACAGAGAAGGGATAATAGAACAATATAGATTGGAATGCGATTGCAGAAAACCCAAGCCAAAAATGCTCCTGGATGCTGCAAAAAAACACAATATTGATTTAACACAATCCCTCATGGTTGGGGATTCAGTGGAGTTCGATATGCAGACCGGTAAAAATGCGGGTTGTACGTCTATATTGATAAAGAACGGCTGTGCGGATGACACAAATAGTAATTCCATATCAGGGATAGATTATGTCGTGAGAGACTTGCTAGAGGCCGCAAGGATTTTTACAAAAAGTTAAAACAGGAAAGAGTTTGTTATATAGAAATTACGATTAGAATTTGTGAATTATAAAGCGTCTCCTAAATCTTACTTTCAGTTTCTTTTATTACCCAATCTAAATAACTCTTTGACCCGTGGATAATTGGCACAGCGATGATTTCAGGCACTTCATAGCTGTGTAACTCTTTGACGCGTTTTTCCACGGTGTTGAACAGCTCTTCTCTCGTCTTCATAATCATCAATACTTCGCGTTCGACATTTAGTTTTCCCTGCCATTTAAAAATAGACTCGATTGGCTGCACGATATTGCAACAGGCAACTTTGCCCTCTTCTACCAGGGTTTGACCGATCTTTCGAGCCTCTTCCGTTGAACTGGCTGTTACAAAAATTACAATCGTTTTTGTCATGCCAGACCTCTTTCAATTGTCCGCCTATCGCACATGCCGCCGTGTCTTTTCAAAAGATATTCAATTTCTCCGCTATCCTCCTCATCCCGCGTCACATATACCAGCGTACAGCGGCATCCTTCAGGGCTTTTACAGCCTGCGTGAGGGGGTTTTATGTCATGGAGCATCTTATGATTGGGAAGCAGATGCCTTCCGTCTAATGCCTTGCATACGTCGCAGGTATCGCCGTCTTTCGCTGCTGAATAATAGACATAGGCGATTTCTTTCAGGTGGGTATTGACTACATCTGACTTTTTCTCTTTATGGACTGGAGGGGATTGATAGGTATTTCTTGCTGTCCTGCCTTTTATACTATTTTTAATGAGATAATAAATGAGGTAGACCGCTATGAGAAATACAAGAAAACGTATCATTGACTACACGGAACCTTTGGGCTTTCTCAGCATGAATAAACACAATCCGCCCACAACCAATATCGCCTGGGTCAATATGATGCTCTTGATCCATATCGCAAAGCACCCCCATAACACTTCTGTCCCGCGTGCCTGCTCAATCACAACGGAAACACGCATAAAGGCATAGATCGAAATCAACGAGATGAGTATCGCCATAATGATTATAATAAATGCCTTTAATTTCTGTTTCATGGTTCTTTGTCTCTCATTTGTCATGTTTATCAAAGGTAACAGTTACGTTTTCTGGTTCTTTCTGTTTATTCACCGTTTCTATAGTTTTGCCTTGTTCCTTAAAGTTCACATTCACGGCCTTTTTATATTCCGAGACTGCCTCATCTATCATATCTTTTTCCTCATAGGCATATGCCAAATTATACCGGGCGCCAATATTTTCAGGGTCATTACTCACGGTCTTTCTGAATTCGCTGATGGCGCTCTCTACCATATTTTTACTTGCATACGCCAATCCCAAATTAAAATGGGCTTTTGATGAAACAGGATTCAATTCCAACAGTTTTTTCCATGTGGAAATCGCATCATCATACAAACCCTGTTGCAAATAAACGGCGCCCAGCTTGTCGTAAGCTTCCGGAAAACTTATATTGGATGTAATGGATTTGTTATACATAACTGCGGACTTGTCGAGCAAGCCTCGATCAGCATAAGCCTCACCCAGTTTGTAAAGGGCGCGGGTATTGTCAGGATTTGTTTTTATGATATTTTCAAATTCCAAAATCGCCTCGTCACACAGTCCTTTCCCATAATATGCCTCCCCAAGATTGAGTCGCACCATGACATTAGAAGGATCCTTTGTCAAAATTCCTTTATACACATGTATGGCTTCATCCAGCATTCCTTTTGTGGCATACGTATGACCCAGATAGCACGATGCCAGCAAGTCGTCAGGATTTTCATCTACGACCTTTTTAAAAGACGTTATGGCCTCATCAAAGAAACCTCTCGCATACTGGTTATACCCAGCAATACTTTCAGGGGCTATACTCTTGTTAACAGTTTGATAAGCCCTAGTCTTTTCATAGATTCTTTTCCCTTCTTTGGCCAGCTCCATATTCCTCATAGCCTCCATATCTTTGGGATTTATCTTTAGCGCCAGATTATGTTCTGCAATGGCTTCATTAAACATATTTTTATTCCTATAGGCAAATCCGAGGTTATCGTGAGCCTTGGAATAATCAGGATTAATCTTTACGGCAAGTTTAAATTCCGCTATTGCCTCATCAAACATTTTCTGCCTGCATAAAGCCACACCGAGGTTGTTGCGGGCTTCTGCAAGATCAGGTTTAATCGTGAGCGCCTTCTTAAATTGCACGATTGCCTCATCAAGCATGTCCTTATTCACATAATTTGCGCCAAGATTATTAAACCCCATCGCCAACTGGTATTTGTCTGCCTCGCTGTTATCCTTTGATTGTTTTTTATTCGAAGAAGCACATCCAAAGAAGCACAAGACAAGGCAGATACACATCAATGTCTTTTGCCACTGGCATTTGGATTTGGTCATTTTTTCCCCTGTAAAAAATTCTATGTTTTGTGGTAAATCCATCTTACTGCAGCCAATCATCTATGTGCGGTATTTTCATTAATTTATATAGAATCAATATCAAAGTCAATGATAAAAATAGTTAACTTCCTCCATTCTCCATAATAAACACAGCGAATTTCCTTATGCTTGCAACAATTCAAAAACCTCGTTCCTCAATTGATTTGTTACCTGAATAGTATATTCGCGATCTGTCC
>MHZD01000078.1 GCA_001828645.1 Planctomycetes bacterium RIFOXYC2_FULL_41_27
AACGACCATTCGGTTTAATGAGTTGAGACAAACGGTTCTTCATTCCCCAATCCACGGTTTTATTCCTCCTTTTAAAAATGTTAATAATTCAAATTGTATGAATCTTCATTATTATTTATACGGATCACATGACACATGCGACGCAAAATCCCCCTTAGACTTCGTCGTGAGCGCTCAGTCGAACGAAAAGGGGGCAAAGGGGGTTGTAAAATAACCACGGAAAAACACAACCCCCTTAAGTCCCCCTTAATAAGGGGGACTTAAAAGGACTAACTTGATGGTATAAGAATTTCAATCTTGTAGGGGCAATTCATGAATTGCCCCTACCTACAAATAGAAATAGTCGCCGAAGGCCTAATTTATTTATTTTTCTGGTCTGACAATTAAATATCCTTTTTCTATCAACCAATGATGGAATTGATATGTGGTATATTTACAATCTGTTTTACAAATCCCCCTTATTTTTTCATATTCTGCAGAACCCTCCTTTTGAGTGTTCAGGTCAATCTGAATGGGGCACTTTATATCGTTACAAAATTCTCTTCGTTTGTAATCTACATATCCTTTAATTGACATAGTATTATTCCTTTTTCCAAACACTAACTTTGAAAGGGTAATCGCATTTTTTACTGCGTAACCAGCCTCATCGTTATTAAAATATCTGATAACCGATTGGTATGGACTTTAAATATAGGCGGTAATTGCCATAATACAATTGATAATTTTTCCTCAAGAAATTTTACCCTATCCTAAATGCCGTCACCATCTTTGTAATTTTTCATGAATATGGTCATTACTTCAGATTCTGCTTCAGAAACGTAATCCTCTTCTTTAATCGAAAGGTTTAAATTGTCTTCCAGATTTTTAATACGCTGTTTGAGTTTGCGATTTTCCTTTAATACAATCTTAAGGGCTTCTGCAATAGGGTCGGGTAATTGTCCATGATCCAGCATTACATCATGTTCTTTCTTTTTCTGTTCGATAATCCTGCCCGGTACTCCGACTACGGTTGCATGGGGAGGCACATCCTTGACCACAACAGAACCCGAACCGATGCGCACATAATCTCCGATAGTTATATTGCCCAATATACAGGCGTTTGAACCCACGATGATCTTCTTACCCAAAGTTGGATGTCTTTTCGTTTTTTCTGTAGTTGTACCACCCAGGACAACTCCCTTGTAAATAAGACACCCGTCTCCAATTACTGCTGTTTCGCCTATGACGACTCCCATACCGTGGTCAATGAACACACCGCGTCCTATTTCGGCGGCCGGGTGTATTTCAATACCTGTCAGGAACCGATTGGCGTGAGAGATTAAACGTGCTAATAAGTTCCATCCTCTCTTCCGAAGATAATGGGATATTCGGTGTAGCCACAGGGCGTGTACACCCGGATAACATAAAATTACTTCCAGTTTGCTCCTTGCAGCCGGGTCGTTTTGAAAGGCGGCATCAATGTCCTCCTTAATGCGTTCAAACATCAAAATTCCTTAAACAAAACCGTGGATAGATACCTTTCACCGGTATCCGGAAATACGACAACGATCAACTTCCCTTTATTCTCCGGCCTTGCGGCAACCTGGAGTGCCGCATATGCAGCGGCACCGGAAGAGATACCTGCCAGGATTCCTTCTTCGCGTGCCAGTTGTCGGGCTAATGCAAACGCCTGCTCATTTTTAACCGTAATAATCTCGTCGACCACCTTCATGTTGAGAACATCAGGAATGAATCCCGCGCCGATCCCCTGAATTTTGTGAGGACCCGGTTTTCCACCCGAGAGTACAGGGGAATCGGCAGGCTCGACAGCTACTACCTTGACCGATGGTTTGCGTTCCTTAATGACCTCTCCAACGCCGGTAATCGTACCGCCCGTGCCTACTCCACTCACAAAGATATCGATCTCACCATCGGTGTCGTTCCATACTTCTTCCGCCGTTGTCTTGCGGTGTATTTCTGGATTGGCTGGATTCTTGAATTGTTGCGGCATGAACGAATTAGGGGTATTTTTCACCAATTCTTCTGCCTTATTTACCGCACCTCTCATTCCTTCAGCGCCTGGTGTTAATACTATCTTCGCGCCAAATGCCTCCAGGAGTGACCGTCGTTCTAAGCTCATGGTATCGGGCATCGTTAAAATCAGTTTATATCCTCTTGCTGCAGCAACAAAAGCCAATGAGATGCCAGTATTGCCTGATGTTGGTTCTATGATGATTGTATCCTTCTTAATCAATCCCGCCTGTTCTGCTGCTTCAATCATCGCAATTCCTATACGGTCCTTTACACTGGCCAGAGGATTAAAAAATTCCATCTTTGCAACTACGGTGGATTCTAATCCCTTTGTGACGTTGTTTAATTTAACGAGTGGTGTATTACCAATCGTTTTGGTGATATCTTCGTATATCCTTGCCATATTTCCCTCTTGATTAAATTCTATAAAAGCAGATGTTTTAATTATAGATTATAATTACCATATATTATCATAGTTAAAATACATTTCTCAAGGAATTTTTAAAGGCTTAATTTCCCTTGACAAAAAAGAATTTGTATATAACATATGGAATTTTAATCTATCATTATTTATTATGAATAATATATCGGTCTGAAAAAATTTTTGTGAATCGTGTTTATTTTGGAACATATATCTTATTTTAGGTGTTAAAATGAACTACAAAAATATAGATGAACTTGCAAAACAGGTGGGTGGCTCATTGCGGCTTACGTCATTGATTATAAGTCGGGCAAGACAAATTATAAAAAGAGCTCCTGTGTTTATTGAGACAAACATTGATGATCCTGTTCAGATTGCCTTTTTAGAATTAATGCAAAAGAAGATTAGGCTAAGTGATGGGACTGGGCAACCTACCCAAATCAAGAGTTCAAAAAATTAAAACTTGTTAGAGGGTTCTGGAATACTTCGAGTTTTGCGGCAGAGAATTATTTTGGAATTTATAAATATTTATTGTTGTTTTTAGGAGTAAGTGGATACATTAATTACTTAGTGGTATTGTAGTTAGACAAGAAATCCTGTTGAACTACACTCTAATTCACCTACCCAAAGATTACATCACAATCTCAAGGCTTTAGTTCAATTTTTAAATTCATTGTGTAATTAATAAGCAGTGATTAAACATAAAATAGCCGTTCCATAATGTTGAATGTTGGATAAGATAAAAAATAAAAGCTTGCTGTGTAAAGAAGTATTACAAGTATATTAGGGGGATTTTTTTATATGATTAAAGTCGAACAGTTAGCAAAGCGTTACGCGGATGTGTATGCTGTAGACCATGTCTCTTTCGAGGTCAATCAGGGTGAAATTTTAGGTCTCTTAGGACCTAACGGAGCGGGCAAAACCACTACCATGCGTATTCTTACTTGTTACATGCCTGCCACATCAGGTACTGCTACAGTTGCTGGTTATGATGTTTTTCGTGACTCAATTAACGTGCGGAAGCAAATAGGATATTTACCAGAAAACGTACCTTTGTATCCTGAAATGCGAGTCAAAGAGTATCTGACATTCCGTGCAAAATTGAAGAGGGTGCCATGTCGTGAACGCAAATTAAAGATTGATGAGTGTATTGAAAAATGCAGGATTAAAGAAGTGCAAAATCAGATTATTGGTACACTTTCCAAAGGATACCGCCAGAGGGTGGGTTTAGCCGATACCCTTGTCCACGATCCGAAAATACTCATCCTCGATGAGCCAACGATTGGACTCGATCCCAACCAGATACGACAGGTGAGGCAACTCATAAAGGAACTTGGGGAAAAACATACAATTCTCCTGTCTACTCATATCCTTCCAGAGGTCGAAATGCTTTGCGGTCGGGTAATTATTATTAATAAAGGTAAAATAGTTGCTATGGATACTCCATCCAATTTGGAAACTCAACTCAGGAGTGGAAGTGTTGTTGTATTAGAAGTCCGTGGTAACGGTGAGAAAATAAAGAATGCATTATCCGGTATAAAAGGTGTTAAAAAGGTCGTATGGTACGACAAAGGTGAAGTTAATAATTTTAGCGTAGAAGCGGAAAAAGATATGGATATAAGGGAAGATATCTTTTCAAATGTTGTAAAAAATAACGGAGTTATTCGGGAGATGAAACAAACTGCCGTTACTTTAGAAGAAATATTCCATCAAATTACCACGCAAGAACAGGAGGTAACGACATAAATGACAAGCACTGGTACGATATTCCAAAGGGAAATTAACGCCTACTTCCTATCGCCAATCGCATACGTTGTTATTACCGTATTTATGGTCTTTTCCGGCTATTTTTTTTCTGTCATGCTTGGTTTGACTCAAGAGTCCACGTTACGATACAGTCTTGCTTATACGCAATTTATCCTTTCCATCCTAACCCCTGTTATTACCATGCGATTATTTGCCGAGGAGTATAAGACGGGGACTATTGAACCACTCATGACAGCGCCGGTAACAGATTTTGAAGTGGTGTTTGGAAAATTTTTATCCGCTTGGGCGCTTTACAATATTATGATTGCCCCAACTGCTTTTTATATCATATTCCTGGCATGGGTAGGCTCTCCTGATTACGGCGCTATTATTGCCAGTTACATTGGGCTGATTCTGATGGGGGGTCTCTTTGTGGCTATTGGGTTACTGGTGTCTGCTGTTACCAAAAATCAAATTGTTGCAGCCGTCATCGGTATCGTTGCGCTACTCATATTACTGGTGATTGGTTTAGCTAGTACTGGGAATGAGGGGTGGTTTTATAGTTGTCTGAGCTATATTGGCACCTATGACCACTGGGATACATTTACAAAAGGGTTAATAGACACAAGAGACGTTGTTTACTACGGTAGTTTTACCGCTTTACTCATATTTATAGCAGTACGTATTGTTGAGAGCAGGAGATGGAGATGAATACTTTGAATGACAAAAAGAACGATTGGTTAGATCAGTTTGGTGGATATATTATCCTGGCTGGTATAATTGCTGTTATAGCTGGCTTTGGTGTATCAAGAATCCTCAATTCGTGGGGACTGGCTTCTCTTGTACCGATGGGGGTTGGTGGGGGTATTATCATCGGATTTACCACAGCCAAGGCTATCAGGAGCAAATGGTTCTCATCCGAGGCGTCGAAAAGAAAGGCGCTCGTCGGGACAAATGTTGCGATAATGTCAATCTTCGCTGCCGGTATCTTTGCAATTGTAGGTTTTTTGAATAATCGGCATTATGAGCGTCTTGATCTCACCATTACGGGGAAATACTCCCTTTCACAAAAAACCAAAAATATATTAAAGAATCTTGACAAACCCGTTGTAATTACCACCTTGTTTAATCCAGGCGAAATGTTTTATGAACAAATTGTGGATATCCTGAAGGAATATGCCTATCATTCCGACAAAATTAAGGTGGAAAGTATTGACCCGTTGAGAAACCGTACCAAGGTTGAGGAGCTGGCTAAACGCCTTGAGATTGACGCGCTTCAGTTAAACACCGTAGTGTTCGAATGCAGCGAACACAGCAAACATGTACAGCAGAATGAAGTTATAGAAAAGCAGTATCCATTCAAGTTTAAAGGTGAAGAGGCATTCACAGAAGCTATTCTCAACGTCACCCAGGAGAAACAAACGGCCATTTACTTCGTTACGGGACATGGCGAACGGCAGTTAGAAGACTATGACCGTGGAGGTATCTCTGGAATTGCCAATGCCCTTAAACGTGACAACTGTCGCACAGCCCCGCTTGATATTTTGAACACCAAAAAAATTCCAGATGACTGCGATGTATTGGTTGTCGCGGGACCGACGAAGGCATACCTGACAGAAGAATTAAACATAATTCGTAACTATCTTGAAAACAGGGGTAAGCTGTTACTTTTGCTTGAGCCTGCCGTTACTCCAAATAGTCCTACGGGGTTTAAGACGCTTATGGCAGAATACGGTATCGTGGTGCGTGATGATGTCGTTGTCTATAACAAAGTGAATATGCCTCTTTTTGGTATTCAAACCGTTGCAGAAATCTACGTGGGTAAGGACGAATATGCAGAATTTAAGATTACAGACGGTTTAAAGAGCTTTAATACAATCATTTTAGGCGCTTGTTCTGTCGGTTCTGCGCCGCCAAATGACCAAATGCCTTATCAGGCCGCGACGTTGATAAATGCGCCTGAAGGTTCCTGGGGAGAAACCGATGTTGCAAATTTACGGCAAAGAAAACCTGAACTTAATGTAGACGTTGATTTGCAAGGCCCTGTTTCTCTTGCTGTGGCTTCACAGGTAAAAGAACTGCCCAAATCAGTCACTCAGTCACATTCTGCTATGGCAAACGACCTGAATGCTCAACCACAAGGGTCACGACTAGTTGTGTTCGGAGATGTGGATTTTGCGTCTAATGAATATGTCGAAAATCCAGGAAATGCCGATTTGTTTCGGAATTCCGTTAATTGGTTAGCAAAAAAAGAAACTCAATTGGGCATTTCTGCCAAGCCGCCTGATTTCCGTAAGGCAACGATTAACCCAGCCCAGATGAAGGTTATCTTCTGGGTTTCTATTGCCGGCATCCCTGTGGTACCAATAGTCATTGGCAGCCTCGTCTGGTGGAAGAGGCGTCGTTAATTGAAATGTACAAGGAATTTTAAAGATATAGTTCCTCCCCCTTGATGGGGGAGGTTAGGTGGGGGTGAAAGAAACACGCCGAACACCCTCCCTTAGTCCCTCCCATCGAGGGAGGGAAAATTCATATTTGTAAGTTGCCGAAAGCCTAATTAATTGCGTTACATAAGAGAATGAAGGTTTACCGCTATTTCAATTTCATGATTTCTACGTTGGAGGAAAGAATTAAGTTATGAAACTTAAAACTACCATAATCCTTTTAATTGTAGCAGCTATTGGTATTTCGTACGTTTTCCTTTACGAGAGAAAGCGACTGCCGCATGAAGAATGGGAAAGACTTCAAAAAAAGGTAATACCTGATTTCAAGTCATCTATGATCAAAAAGATCGAATTGAATAACGAAAGTGGAAAGATCGTTATGGAAAAAACAGGCGATGACTACTGGTATATCGTTGAACCACAGAAGCTGCGCGCAGATAATTCTGAGGTAAATAGTATACTTTCTGAATTTGAATTTATGAACAAGGTAGGTTCCTTCAAGAAAGAAGGAGATAAACCATTTGACCTTAAAGATTACGGGCTGGATGTTCCCAAGACTTCTATTGCCATGTTTACAAATATTCCAGCCAAAGCTGACAAAATACAGGTAACCGGGCCGAGAGATAAATACACGGTATTTGTGGGCCAAAAACTTGCAGCTGGCGATAATGTGTACATCAAACTCGATACAAGTGAAGAAGTTGTTGTCGTACCGGGAACTCTCCATGATAAGGTTGTTAAAAATGTCCTGGATTTGAGGAGTAAATGGGTATTTACTTTTGACAAGGAAGCAGTAGACAGCCTGCAGATAAAAACAAACGAATTTAATGTGGTTTGTAATAGAAAAGGCAGTTTCTGGAGACTTGTTGAACCCATCAACGACCTTGCAGACCTCGAAAAAATCAAGGAAATTATAGGCAAACTCAAGAACCTGCAAATTGACCGGGCGGACTTCCTTCCCGAATCAGTTGAATTGGCTAAATACGGCATGGACAACCCACGTTATACCGTCACGATTAATGAAAAAGGCGCTAGTCAATCTGTTGTGTTTGGCCATTCTTTAGATAATAAGGTTTATGTTAAACGAACAGATGAACCTACTATTTTCTTCCTTAATGATCCAATCCTCGTAGACCTGAGTAAAAAACCGAACGATTTAAGGGATAAGAAAGTTGTCAGATTTGAAGCTATTGGGACATATGGTATAAACAAGCTGGAAATTAAGACGCCGGCCGATTTAGTTGCTATCGAAAAATCCTTAGAACTGGATTGGAAGATTACAAAACCAATTAACATTTACGCAGACCAGGATACCGTTAAGAACTTCATTGAGAAAATCAAAGTGCTTGAAATTGAGGATTTCGTTTCTGATAAACCAACCGACTTGTCTACGTATGGTTTAAAAGACCCTATCTTTGAGATTTCTGTTACAAAAGAGGAAGACAAGGAATTAGCCAAGTTTTATGTCGGTAACAAATTGCCTGGCGGCGCCAAATGTTATGTAAAACGTGTAGGAGAAGAACCTGTATATACCGTTCCTGCGGCTGAATTTTATGATAAGATAGAAAATGTCCTTCTGACTTTCCGTGACAAACTGGTGAGTGATTTTGACAAAGATTTGGTAAAAAAACTGGTCATCGAAAAACCAGACCGCACATTCGTCTGTGATATAACCAATAAAAAAGACGAGGAAGGCCATATTCAGTGGGAGCTCTCAAAGCCTGTCCAAACGATAGCTGATGCGAATGTAATTAACCAGATTATCTGGGACTTGTCCTTTCTAAAGGTGGAAAACTATGTAACAAAGGCGCCAAAGGATATTAAAGCCTTTGGGTTGGACGATCCCAGGATCAAGGTTTCTGTGACATACGAAAAAGTTGGAGAACAACCATCTGGAAAAGCTGATAAGCAGAAAGAAGAAAAGGCAGAGCATCTCCTGAAGGAAAAAGAACCTTTGGGAAAAACAGTTGAAACGAGGACTTTACTTATTGGCAAAAATGTAAAGGAAGGGGATAAAGTAAATTCTTATTGCATGATGAGTGATAGCGATCTTGTGTTTGAACTTTCCTGGCCCAAGATTAGAAATTTCGATGCGGAGCTTGTACCCACCAAAATATTACATTTTGAACGCTCGGATGTAAGAAAGCTCGTTCTGGGCTATGCTGATAGAAGTATCCAGTTAGATAAAGCAAACAATGTATGGAAGATAAAAAATTATGAAAAAGAACCACAAGGCAGAGAAGTAGACTACTTTATAAGTAATCTCGATGAGTTAAAAGGCAGCCACATTGAACAATATAAAGCAACTAACCTGACACAATTTTCTTTGGACACGCCTCAATTCATAGTTACTGCCAGTGTGGAAAGCGGTGATGCGGCGCTTTACGTAGGTAAGAAAAAAGATGCGCACAGTTATTATGTAAAAAACAAAGACTCAGACTATATCTACGTTGTTGACAGCGAATCAATTTCCAAACTCATGAAAAAAGAAGAGGACTTTACCACGGTTGTTACAGAAACTGCTCCACCCCAGATGCCTGTGGATGCCGCAAAGAGTCCTGTTGGAGAAAAACCACTGGGTGCGAGCCCGCATGGAAAACCGCCCGGTAGCTCACCGCATGGTGGATTACATTAAAGACAGGAAAATCAGGCACTGTCAGGGCTAAAGCCCAATCCCCGTTTTTACGAGGACAAGTTCAGATAAGACCGTCACTAACCCCAGCCTTAAGGCTGGGGTTAGTGGGTACGCGGCATACCGGGGCTTTAGCCCTGATGGCACATCAACCTGTCTGCGAGCGGACTCGTTCAGGCAGGTATGAAGTTGTTCATGTTATTTATTGTCAATCCCTTAGTCCCA
>MHZD01000079.1 GCA_001828645.1 Planctomycetes bacterium RIFOXYC2_FULL_41_27
CTATCATGGAGTCTTAATTTTTTCTCTAATTTCCTGGCGTAGAGTGAGAGTGGGTAGCTCATACCGAAATAAAGAAGGGCTGTAATGATCCCCAATTTGAAGAAATTCATCGAAGCAGATGCCAGGATGCTATAACTCTTTGTGAGTTCTACCATGGCAATGACGGAAACCAAAGATGAGTCTTTAAACAGGGCGATGAAATCATTGGTCATGGGCGGTATGGTAATACGAAATGCCTGTGGCAGGATAATTCGTTTTAACGCCAGGCGTTTCGACATGCCGAGAGAGAGTGCCGCCTCGGTTTGCCCTTTGGGTATAGATTGTATTCCGGCACGATAGATTTCTGACTCATAAGCAGCGTAGTTCATGCCTAATCCAAGGATGGCCGCTGCAAATGCACTCAAGGTAATACCAATATTCGGCAGACCATAATACAAAATATATAATTGAATAAGGAGAGGTGTTCCACGATAGATCTCAATGTAAGCTGTAGAAATTCTTTGTAACCATGTATTGCCGTAGAGTCTCATGATTGCCAGTACCAGACCTAGACTAACAGCCAGCATCATGGACAAAATGGAAATACCAACGGTAACCAGCGCCCCTTTCAGCAATGTAGGTAAAAATTTAGTTACCGATGGAGAGACCTTTTCAGAAACAGAGGGATGGTTTTCCGTATGCTTTTGTAAAAGCTCTTCATGTAAGAAAAGCTTTTCTTGCGCTGTATTCCACAATCCCCATCGACTGTAAATCTTCTGTAATTCCCCGGTTCTTAAGAGTTTCTCGATGATTTTATTCAACTCCTCTGCCAGGGCGGTATCTTCTTTTCGCACTGCTATACCGTAATATCCCTCTCCCACAGGTTTGCCTACTAAACGCAGTTGTGGATTAGGTGTGGTATAGTAAGAAGCAATAGGTAAATCGACAAAGACAGCGTCAATACGGTTTAAAGAAAGGTCTTTGAATGGTTCTATCTGTCCACTATAGATATTGACGGTAACTTCTCCCATTTCCTCCAGCATTCGTTTTGCTGCCGTGTTATATAAAGTACCAACCTTCTTACCCCGAAGGTCTTCAAGACTATTAATGCGATTGTCTGAGTCGCGGACAACAATCTGCTCTGCATACACATAGTACGGACGGGTAAACAAGACGGATTGTTCCCTATCGGGTGTAATTTCTATGCCGTTGAGTGCAATATCAAAGTCTCCGCGCTGGAGGGAAAGCAGGATGCTATCCCAGGCATTTTGGAAGTGCTGTACCTTTACTCCCAATTCCCTGGCAATGGCTTCAGTGATCTCCACCTCAAAACCAATAAGTTTAGGGGGGTGTTTCGGGTCGTGAAAAACATACGGGGCACCTCCCTCTGCATCAAATCCCCAGGTTAATACCCCGGTGCTTTTTACCTTCTCAAGGGTATTTTGATAGGCAAATGCATCTGTCAGCGACAGACATATTACAGAAAAACATATCTGTAAAAACACCATACATCGAATTGTTAAGAAATTGTAATTCATAGCTATGAATTCTCCTCTGGCTATCTTTTGGTAATAGAGGCGCTATTGAGTTACCTTTTGGCGATCCCTCTTTTTATCAAACCAGTTATCTTCCCATTTGGCAAGAAAATAAACCTCAATACAGCGGAAATTTTCAGTCAATAAGGGCTGTCCAAAAAGATTTTAACAATAAGGAGAAAAACTCTTGAAGAATGGATACACATAGGCAGTAGACGCAGACATCAGGAGAGGGCATGAAATGTATGATAGGAGAACTCAACAAAAGCGTCTCAGAGGCTGGTATGAATACTTTAAACACAGCCACAAAACGACATTTCCAAGAATAGACAGTTGGATACGAATGAGACTGAGGAGCATCCTGAGAAAGAGTCGGGGAGGTAAAGGAAGTGCCGGGGCGCAGGCCATCAGGGACGGCCAAATGCGTACCTTGCCAATCCTGGGTTGTTCACATTAACCGCAGCCCATGCATTAATCTGTCAATCCCGAAGGGGTAACCACTGACTGGAGAGCCGTAAGCGGGAGACCCACCTGTACGGTTCGGAGGGAGGGGAGGCGAAAGCCTTCCCTACCCCTATCAAGTAATATATTAAAATCCACATTTAGGACTTTTTGGACTGCCCATATTAATTGAGACTTAAAAGTGCTAAATATTTAATAATACTGTATTGTTAATGTTTCCTGTATATAAAGGGTGTTTTCTCCTGCAATTCTATTGACAAAAGTATTTCATTTTAATAGTATTGCCCAATTAAATAGATATTGTAAATACTAAATATACTATTGGGTAAAAATTGGTCAATGAACAGCCACGAAGAAGAAATTAAGAGGCTGAACGGTGCCCTAGGGATATTATCACGACAGGTAAAGATGCTGGAAGAAAGATATCGTGCTATTACAGAAACTGTTGTGGATGCCATCATATCAATAGATGAAGAAGGTCGTATCATTATTTGCAATCCTGCGACAAAAAAGATATTCGGATACGAGGATGAAATTATCGGCAGCAATATTACCACACTGATGCCGGAACGGTATCGTAATGCCCACCAGAACGGTATGAATCGATACCTGAATACAGGCATACCCAAGATTATCGGGAGTACTGTGGAAGTAGTGGGCATGAAAAAGGATGGTATCGAGTTTCCAATTGAATTATCTTTATCGGCATGGAGGACTGACGATCAGTGTTATTTTACTGGTATCATTCGTGACATTACCGAAAGAAAGCAAATGGAACACATTCTCATCGAGGACAATAAAAAACTTGAAGAACTTTCTACTCGGGATAGTTTGACAAATGTGTATAACCGGCGTTATGCTTATCGGCTATTAGAGTACGAGTTTAACCGATCAAAAAGATACAAAACCCCACTTTCCTGTTTATTAATCGATGCTGATCACTTTAAGAAGATAAATGATCGGCATGGACACCAGTTCGGAGACAAGGTGCTTGTATATTTTGCATCCCTATTGCAGAAAATGACCCGAACTACAGATATAGTTTCACGGTTTGGTGGTGAAGAATTTCTTGTTATCCTGCCTGATATTGATATGAAAGGCGCTGCAGGTTTTGCCGAAAGGCTGAGGGAAACTATCTCCAAACAAAAGATAGAATATAAAGAAGAGAATATATGTGTTGTTTTAACTATCAGCATTGGCACGAGTTCATTTACAGAAAATACCGCTAATATAACTGAGTTAATTAACCAGGCAGATATAGCCTTATACAAGGCAAAACGGCTGGGAAGGAATAGGGTTTGTTGTTACAAGCCTCCATTAAAGTAGTTGGTTTTAATGTCTTTGCAAAGAGGATAAAAATCACAGAATAGTTGAAAATGCCTCTGTGACAGTGTATGTAGGGGTAATTCATGAATTACCCCTACATTGTACAATAACCACATTATTACTGGAATTTTTCAAAAACTTAAACTGTTACGGAAATAATTATTTTTCTAATCCATACGTCCATGCCAGAATACTGCCATCCATGTACTTTACATTGCTAAATCCCGCATTTTTTAAGATGCGATAGGCTTGAGCGGCACGCAGGCCTGCGCGGCAGTACGTAACAATCTCTTTTGATCTGTCCAGTTCATGAGCCCGTGATGCCAGTTTATCAAGCGGGATATATTGACACCCCTTAATATGACCGCTCTTATACTCCATTTCTGTCCTTACATCGAGTAATATAAAATCCTCTCCCCGATCATGCT
>MHZD01000080.1 GCA_001828645.1 Planctomycetes bacterium RIFOXYC2_FULL_41_27
TGTCTTTCAGTCTTTTCTTTTCGAGCGCCTTCTTTGCAACTCTCAGGATTTCCTGGTGACGGAAAGGTTTGGTTACGTAATCATATGCCCCATCCCGAATCGCTCGAACAGCCGTGATGATGGTACCGTAGGCCGTAATTAGTACCACCTCTGTGGATGAATTTGCATTCTTCACTGCCTTGAGCACTTCCAGCCCATCCACTTTTTTCATCTTCAGGTCTGTAACAACCAGGTCATATACATTATTATTCACCCTCTGAATAGCCTCTTCGCCACTAGTAACGCCTTCGACATGATACCCCTCGTCTTTAAATGCAATCACGAGCGATTCTCTCATTGCATCCTGATCTTCCACGACAAGAATTTTACCGTCTTCCATATTCCCGATTATCCCACTAAAAAGTTATGCTAAACTGCTAATTTTTCGTTTCCAACAGGCAATTTGATATAAAATGTCGTTCCCTTTCCCTCTTTACTCTTGACATCAACGGCTCCTCCATGATCGTCAATAATACGCTGAACCATTGAAAGCCCTAAGCCTGTCCCCTCTGTTTTTGTAGTATAAAAAGGTTCGAATATCTTGTCCAACTCATGGGACGGTATGCCCGTCCCTGTGTCTGATATCAAAATTTCCACAGCGTCCCTCAAAAACAAAGTTGCTTTTCTTACCATTATCTTGATCTGTCCGCCATCAGGCATGGCATCCAGAGAATTTACGAATAGATTCCACAATACCTGGTGAATTAAATCAGTATCAATATAGACTTTTGGCAATATGCTCTCGTAGGTTCCCTTTATTTCTATCTTGTCCGTAAACCGGTTATCCTGCTCTAACAGGGAAATGGTATTTTTAATTACCTCTCGAATGTCATGTAAAGAGAAGTATGGTTCTCGCGGATGGGCGAAGGTCAGGAAATCTTTGATAATCCTGTCCAGTCTCTCAGACTGCCCTACAATCATCTCTAATAAATCCTTATCCTGACCTGTCAATTTTAAATGAGTATCCAAAATTCCTACGGAATTGCATATCGCCCCCAGGGGATTTCGTATCTCATGGGCAATCGCCGCGGCAAGCTCGCCCATCGAGGCCAATTTTTCTGACCGACGTACCTGCTCCTCCATCTTCTTTCTTTCCGTAACATCCCGCACAAATGCCCTCGCGCAGATACATTCCCCTGTTTTATTATTATAAAGAGCCGTTCCACTGATTTCGACGTTGATTTCCTTTCCCGATTTTGTCAGAAACACGGTTTCTAATTCACTGCTTCCTGTCACTATAATATGTTTAAAATGTCTCTTTATTTCCTCTCTATGATCATTCGGGACAATATCCTCAAGCATCATCTGTCTCATTTCTTCTAAGGAATATCCTAATTTATTTAACTCCGTCTTATTTACATTAATAAATTTTCTTTCGGGACTGATCTCGTGAATCATTTCTGGCGCATTTTCCACGAGATCTCTATATTTTTTCTCTGACTCCCGTATGGATACAAAAAGCCTCATATTTTCGATTGTAACGGCTAATTGTGGCGCAATTTGATTCAACAAATCAAAATGTATTTCTGTCAAAGCATCCTTCTTTTTGCTCCCCAGTGTAATAGTTCCAATTGGGATTTCTTTCGAATTCAAGGGAAAACACAAGTAAGAACATATCCCCTTTTTGTATAATTCCTGGTCTATCATGTACTTCCCATCATGCGTATCCGTGACAAGCACAGGTTCACCACTTTTAACAGCTACACTCTGAGCCAGCGCATGAAATGGGTACCGGCTAGTATTCAGCCAATCCATTGATAATACTCCATCAACAATATTGGATTCCTCGGTAATTTCCGCACCATCTATGAGACACGCCACGCCTAACCAGGTAAAATC
>MHZD01000081.1 GCA_001828645.1 Planctomycetes bacterium RIFOXYC2_FULL_41_27
GCTGTGAAGTTGCGAAGATGAGAAAACAAAGTGTAGTTTTTCCTTCCAGCTTCACACCTCTCACATTTACTCTTTGCGTCCCTTTGCGCCTTTGCGGTGAGTCAGAGGAAAAATAAAATGTTCAAAGTCGTGACGAATCAGGAAGACCTGATCAAGGTCTTTGTTGTGCGCGGTATCGTGTTCATAGAAGAACAGGGCGTTCCGTATGAAATAGAACATGATGCGTACGACCTCTCAGCAACGCATATCCTGGGGGAAATGGACGGAGAACCCTTTGCCGCAGGCCGCATACGTGCAGTTGGAGAGTATGCGAAACTGGAACGAGTGGCAATAAGAAAATCACACCGGGGAAAGGGGCTGGGGCATAAATTGACGGAGTTTATGATAGCAGTAGCAAAGGGGCGGGGTTTTCGGAAATATAAGGTACATGCCCAAGTGTATCTGGCTGAATTTTACAGAAAGCATGGCTTTGAAATTGTTGGAGACATATTCAAAGAGGCGGGCATAGACCATTACCTGATGATTCGCAATGATTCTGGCAAATAAAGAATGAGTAGATTGATCAGTGAATTAAACAGCTTGAGCTAACGTGAAGTTAATGAATTTCAATTTGCCCACGAAAGACGCGAAAAAGGCGAAACGCATTTTATTTTTGCGTGTTTTGAGAGTAATATGCTGCTGTCTGATTTATTAGTCAGGAAATTTAATGCTGCCACGAAGTCACTAAGGCACTAAGTATTTCTTGGTGTCGTGGTGTAATAGTGGCTAAAAAAAGTTGCCGAAGGCAGTCGGATTTAATTCTCAAGGAATTTCAAAGGTTTGTCTGAAATAAATTCGGAATGACAAAATTTCGTAGATATCCCATCGGAAAAGATTTTAGTATACCTCCATCATCCACGGAATGTCTTCGCTGGCGAAGCGGATGGTGGATTCTGACATGTAATTATATTCTGTCCTGAAGTGGTCGAAATGGGCTTGTTCCATATCCGCAAGCGCCTTAAAAATCTTCCGGTCATTCTCATCAGTCGAAGATTCTAGAGCCTTTTTATAGAATTCGTATGCCCTTAGTTCCGTGTCCATGATAACCTTAATAGCCGCCGCAAAAGATGCCGTCTTTTGCGGCGTTTCAGGTCGGACAATCTTGCATTCGCCGGTTTCCTGCAATTTGGGTGGTTGGTTAAATTTCTCCTGATAATACGACAGCAGAGATTCATAATGCCTCAGCTCAATGGCAGCCATGACCTCGAATTTCAGGCGCGCGCCCTTATCCTCCATCTGGAGCGCCAGATTGGAGTAAAACCGGCTTGCCTTTATTTCCTCTGAAATGGCCGTTTCAAAGATACTTTTGCTATCGTATGACATAGGGTAACCGAATAATGACAATCATGGTGTATTCTTTTAGGCTTGCTGCAAAGTTTCCAGCACTTTCTTTAAAACCTCTTTTTGTTTTTTCAGCATTTCTCTGAAATCCAAACTGTCCGTATCGGCGATTTCCATGCGGAGGTCGGAAAGGTTGTTTTCCAGGATGTCAATCAGCATTTCCTTTTCCTCTTGTGTAATTTCCAGATGAATCATGGCTGCACCTCCTTTACAAATCTACTTTCTCTCGATAGAAAACGTGATTACCTTTGGTTTTACCAGTTGCTCAAAATCCTTGTATGCCAACTTGACAAGTTCCCGATGCGAACCGGCATTAAACGCAATTTCCCTGTCTTCAGTCAAACTCTTTGTTACAAAAACCTCCATTCCGTAAAGATTGCCAAACGGCGGCATGGCGCCAATTTCACAATCGGGGAACAGATTTTTGAATTCCTTTTCACTGGCAATTTCAATCGTAGAGGCTCTGGTGGCCTTTTTCAAAAGGTCAACATCTACCTTACAGGAAGCCGGAAGCACGGCCATTGCCATTTTTCCATCGATTTTCACCAGGACCGTTTTTGCTAACTCTTTTACAGGAACATGAGCAGATGCTGCGGTTTCCTGGGCTGTGAAGGCACGGGAGTGACTGATGGTGACGTACTTAATAGAGTGGCTATCCAAAAATTCTTTTAATCTCTTTACCGGCATAAGGACCTCCTTTCTGTTATTATTCCTTCTAAGTCCCCCTTAACAAAGGGGGATAGAGGGGGTTGTGTTTTTCCCTAGGGTATTTTACAACCCCCTAACCCCCTTTTCTAAGGGGGATTTTTTGTCTGCTACTGCCAAGAACCCGCATAAATAAAGTAAAAATCCTATGTGATTAAGTTAAAGCCTGTTTAAGGTCACCTATCAAATCATCCACATGTTCAATTCCCACAGAGACTCTTATAAGCTCATCGGATATTCCTATTTTCTCCCTGACTTCCTTTGGTAGAGATGCGTGCGTCATTATTGCCGGATGTTCTATGAGCGACTCCACGCCGCCAAGACTTTCTGCTAAAGAGAATATTTTAACCCTCTCAAGAAATCTTCGGGCAGCCTCAAGCCCTCCCTTGATAAAGAATGTTACGATGCCCCCAAATCCGGTCATCTGTTTCTTTGCAAGCTCGTGCTGTGGATGTGAGCTGAGTCCCGGATAAATAACCTTTCGTACTTTTGGATGATTTTCTAGGAATTGCGCTATTTTTATGGCATTTTCTGCGTGCCGTTCCATCCTGATGGCAAGTGTTTTAATTCCGCGGAGGACCAGGAAGCAGTCGAAAGGGCCTGGTACCGCGCCTACTGCATTTTGAAGAAACTGGAGTTTGTCGTATAATTCCTTATCCTTCATCACAAGGGAGCCTCCAATAACGTCGCTGTGACCATTGAGGTACTTGGTAGTGCTGTGCATGACTATATCAGCGCCGAGTTTTAGAGGTTTCTGGAAGAA
This sequence comes from Planctomycetes bacterium RIFOXYC2_FULL_41_27, assembly GCA_001828645.1. Taxonomy (GTDB): domain Bacteria; phylum Planctomycetota; class Brocadiia; order Brocadiales; family Brocadiaceae; genus Wunengus; species Wunengus californicus. Next base: position 2,849 of record MHZD01000081.1, read on the forward strand.
AGGGGTTGCAAAGGTATTATCAACAACGACTAATATAGTATGCTTTTTTGCGATACGGGCAATTGCTTCGATATCCACAAGCTTGAGAAGCGGGTTTGAAGGACTCTCCAGCCATACGAGTCTTGTGTTATTTTTTCTGTGTCTTTCGAGAGTCTGAGGTACAGTTAAATCTACAGAGTCAAATTCAAGATTATATTTCTTCAGAACCTTATCAAACAACCGAAACGTCCCACCGTACACATCGTCGCAACAAATTACATGGTCTCCTGCGGTCAACAATTGAGTAACCGCTGAAATTGCAGACATTCCTGAGGAAAAGGCGAGTCCATATTCTCCTTCTTCAAGGGAGGCAATATTCCTTTCCAGTGCTGTCCTGGTAGGATTGTGTGTCCTTGAATAATCGTATCCTTTGTGTTTACCCGGAGATTCCTGGACATACGTGCTCGTCTGAAATATGGGCGTCATGATAGCGCCAGTCCCGGAATCAGGCTCACAGCCTGCATGTATTGCCCTTGTTTCAAATCTTTGTTCCATACGATCCCTCACTTCTTATGTCTTATAATTTAATGGTATAGGAATTTTCACCTGAAAATCCTTTTTTCACACAAAGGCACGAAGAGCACTAAGAAGATGATAGAAAGTAGAAAAATTTCTAGCTACCTTCTATCTTTGTGGTCTTTGTGTGAATATTTTCATTCCCCTTTGTGAGCCACAAGATCATGAATGTTTCATTTTATTTATTTTGATATTAATCCAAAAAGCCGTTGGCCTTCATCCAATCGTCATTGTACATCTTGCTGAGGTATCTGCTGCCAGAATCCGGAAGGATGACTACAATATTTTTGTTTTCTTTCATTTCACTGGCAATCTTAATGGCTGCCCATACGGCGCTGCCGCTCGATCCTCCCGCAAAGAGACCCTCCTCTCTTGCCAGTCTCCTTGCCATCAGAAACGATTCTTTATCATGTACCTGAACGATGTCGTCAATGAGATTAAAATCGACGGCCTTTACCAGGTAATCTTCTCCAATTCCCTCTACCTTGTAAACGTGTGGTTTTATGAGCTTCCCGGTTTTGAAATAATCATAAAAAACTGAGCCTTCCGGGTCAACTGCAATTATCTTTATTTCAGGGTTCTGTTCCTTGAGATATTTTCCAGCCCCGCTCAGTGTGCCGCCAGTACCTATCCCTGCAACAAAGTAATCGATGTCTCCCCCTGTCTGTTTCCATATCTCAGGTCCGGTGGTGTAATAGTGAGAGTCAATATTCCTGGGATTATTGTACTGGTCTGGATAATATGAATTTGGAGTTTCTCTGGCTATTCTTTTGGCGACGCTGTAATAACTTTCCGGAGAATCTGGAGGGACGTCCGTGGGTGTTACGACAACTTCCGCCCCAAAAGCCCTCATCAGGTTCTTTTTTTCGTCGCTCATTTTATCAGGCATGGTGATTATGCACTTGTAGCCCTTTACTGCGGCAATCATGGCAAGGGCGGCGCCGGTATTGCCCGATGAATTTTCTACTATGGTACCACCGGGTTTTAAAATCCCTTTCCTTTCTGCATCCTCAATGATGAACAAGGCCATCCTGTCTTTTACACTACCGGCAGGGTTGAGGAATTCCAGCTTGGCGAAGATGTTTGGCTTTATGTCACGCGTGATCTTATTCAATCTTACCAGAGGCGTCCAGCCGATGGTTTTCAGAATATCGGGGTTGATACTCCCAAATTTCTCTATCAGGGCGCTGATATCCGCGTTGGTAATGGACATGATGTTACCTTTTGAAAGCTACTCTGGATAAAAGAGCGTAGGGGTTGAAGATTTTCAACCCCTACCTTGAAACATTGAAATCCCTAAACCTTAAATTTGTTTGCCTATGGAAAATGCCCTGCCAAGGTACTTGCCAATCCCATAATAGGCGCGGATTTCCGGGGCGTACAAGAAAGGGCGCATTTTTTCTAAATCGATTGTTCCGCCATCCCCGAGCACCGAATCTTCAACTTTAACGTCTAAAATCTCACCGATAAACTGGGTATGCAGTCCTATTTCGACCGTATGGGTTAATTTACATTCCAGAACGAGGGGGAATTCCTTGATATAAGGAGCATCCACGAGGTCGCTCTTTACAGCAGTGAGTTTTGTTGCAGAAAACTTGTCTTCTTTACCTCCTGATACAATCCCGAAGTGATCGGCTTCCTTTACATAGGTCTCAGAGGGGATGTTTATTGTGAATGCCTTCCGTTCCACAATATTTCCGTACGTATAGGTTGCCTTCCTGAGAGAAATCGCAACACTTGGCGGATTGGAGCAGCAAAGCCCTCCCCACGCAACGTTCATCGCATTTGGCTTTCCAGCCTTGTCGTAAGTGGCCACGATAAAAACGGGGGTTGGATATACGATGGTTTTTGCGCCCAAAGATTTTTTCATCATTGTCCTCCGGTATTTTCAGTAATTTTATTTGTTGTGCTTTAATGCCTTCAGTTGTTCTGCAAGCAATTTCAAATGTTTTTTCTCTTCATTTGTCAATTGTTCAAATGCCTTCTTACCCGCTTCATATTTCGTATTTTTTGCGGCCTCGGTATAATAAAGAATAGAATCCTTCTCTGCCTGAATGCCGATTTTCAATGCGTCGATATCTGTCGTTATTTCCGCGGCAAGCCTTCTGGCTGCCCCTTTTTCCGTAAAGATACCCGTATCGACCAAATATTTTAGATACAAATCCACAGTGTAGTCCTCGCAACCTTGCACGGGACTTATCGGAGAGTTTAATTCACGATAGACCTGTTGAAAACGGGCTAGATGTTCCTTCTCGTAAGAGGCGAGTTTTGAAAATAATTCTTTTATCTTGCTGTCTTTAGCATTATTCGTGAGGGTTGTATAGAATTCTAATCCCTCTTCCTCAACAATTATAGCGATCCTCAGCGCTTCTGCATCGTCAAAATTTTCATATTTCATACAGTGTTATTCTCCTCCCCTTGCCAAATCAAAACGAAGATATTTTAAATTTACGATTTTGGATTTGAAATTTAAATTTGTAACCATTTTAGCTTTTCGTAAGCATACTTATTTATTTTTCTGGTTTCACACTTTTTTGCCTTACATCAAAAATAGTTTGTGGTCCATGCGGATATATACCCTGACTTACCATTCCCATCATATTGTGGTCATGGGCTATGCTGATACCCGGTCCGTAATTGCACGACAGGCATCCCCTCTGAGAAGAAAAATCCGGGATCTTATACAAAATGTCATATCTCTCACCCGACCCAATAAGCAAGGTGTCTTTTTCGTATGGATAGCTTAACTTTCTTCCATCCGTACCAATTATCAATCCATGATATCCATGTGGATGCCATGCGTAGATATGATTATATCCTACTGCCATTAATCTAATCAAAACAGTCTCTCCTTCGTATGCAACGATCCTTGTCTTAGGGTCGTTAATTGTTGACAATGGATTAGTCAAATTATCCATAAATATTCTACCGTTGAGCATAAAATAATTCGACTTCCAATCTAACCCACGTCGTATATTCCCTTCCGTCCTGAGCATCTCCATATATTCGCTATCAACTTCACTCATAAGAAGGGTATATTCTCTGTCAAACTTATATCCATAGATTTCATTGGGGGTTTTTTCAATAATTAACGGAAAATACAGGCCGGACATGAGATGGTTAGTCGTATCAACATGACAATGCCCCATATATGACCCTTCAAGGTCGTCTGGTATTGTTAAGAAATATCGGAATTTTTCCCCTGGGAAAACTGGAGAATACGGTAAGCTCGGCACTCCATCAACAGCGGGTATTAGATCTAACCCATGGAAATGAATGGTATGAGCAACGTGATTAACACCCGAATGTTTCTCTGTCTCATACCATCCTGCGTTGTGCAAAACGATAACATAATTCTTGCCTGAAGTAAGACGGATCTCGTCCCCCGGCACTTTTATTGGCAGTAATTTAGTATTCCTCTCTTCTTTTGTTTTTATTTCTCCGACGTCAGAAAAGTCCTTTGCATGGATGTAGCCCCAAAAATAAATTAATTCTCCATCGGCCATTTCCTGATAACCATCTGTCACATAAAGATGAAGCTCCTTTTCTACTTTATTTTTATTACTTAACTCAGAAAATCCCTCTTCTAGTTTTTTATCTCCGGGTATTACTACTTCCTCAGGATAAACCGCAACTGTAACGGTAAATAAAAATATCATTGGGAAAAAAAGCAATGAATACTTTTTTTGCATAAACATCGCAATAAATTTAAAAAAATTCTTTTTGCCGGAAGCCATAGGTTTTTTCTCAATAAGTTTATAATGTTTACCGGTTATTGAGGTTAATCAGCAAAAAATCTTTATCACTTTCTGTGTTTCAGTGGTTCTCATAAAATTTATGGATACAAGCCTCGTACCTGGATTGCGTCTGCGACTTTTTTCACGGCTAATATCATGGCTGAGGTGCGTAAGGTTACCTTCTTTTCATGAGAAAGTTGAAAGACCTCTTCGTAAGACCGATCCAGAATATTTTTGAGCTTTGCATTTACCTCATGCTCGCACCAGAAATAACACTGTACATCCTGTACCCACTCGAAATAGGAGACAATCACTCCGCCTGCATTCGCCAGAATATCGGGGACGACGGGTATTTTGCGTTCGGTCAGTATTTGATCTGCTTCCAGTGTTGTAGGCCCGTTAGCACCCTCGACAATTATCTTTGCTTTTATCTTATCTGCATTCCTCCTGGTAATCTGATTACCCAGCGCTGCAGGGACAAGCACGTCACACGGGAGTTCCAGCAGGGCTTCATTCGTTATTCTTTCAGCATGAGGAAAATTATCGAACGAGCCGCGTGCTTTATAATGTTTCATGAGGGCAGTATGGTTTAGTCCTTTTGGATTATAGACTCCTCCCTTCGAGCTACTCACGGCGACGACCTTACAGCCCATTTCGCTGAGCAATTTTCCCACAGTCGATCCCACGTTACCATAACCCTGAATCGCCACTTTGAGACCCTTAAAACTTATTTTCCTCGATTTGATGGCGTTGGCGATGGTAAAGGTAATACCAAGACCGGTTGCATCTGTTCGTCCCAGAGAGCCGCCGATATTAACGGGTTTGCCCGTCACAATTCCCGGAGTACAATAACCATTATTCATGCTGTAAGTATCCATCATCCATGCCATGATCTGCTCATTCGTATTCACGTCAGGGGCGGGGACGTCCTTTTCGATACCAATGATAGGCATAATTGCGTATGTATATCGGCGCGTAAGTCTTTCAAGTTCGCCTTTTGAAAGTACCTTGGGATTGCAGATGATGCCGCCTTTTGCGCCCCCAAATGGTACGCCCACAAGAGAGCACTTCCACGTCATTTCCATTGCCAGCGCCTTTAAATCGTCGAGGGTAAGTTCGGGGTGATACCTGATACCTCCTTTATAAGGGCCGCGTGCCGAGTTGTGCTGTGCGCGAAATCCGTTGAAAACCCTCAGAGAGCCGTTATCCATCCGCACAGGAATGGAAACGGTTAGTATGCGATCGAAATTCCTGAGAAGTTGATGGATGTCCTCGGAAAGCAGCATGATCTTTGATACATTATCGAGCTGCATTAACGCCGTTTGCCATGCGCTATTTGCTGATATCTTTTCAGGCACTTAAACCTCCTAATCCGAACAAGTCGGAAGAGATGAAATCCGAAGCACAAAATCCGAAACAAATTTAAAAGGGTCAA
>MHZD01000082.1:0-1075 GCA_001828645.1 Planctomycetes bacterium RIFOXYC2_FULL_41_27
GAGGTCAACCTTATGGTCTCCTTCTTTCCCCAAAACGTCCGTAATCTCACCCTCTGGATTGAGATGTCTGGACGGCCACTCGGTGATCCGGACGACCACCTTGTCGCCAGGCTGCGCATCCAATGAATCTTCTTCGGCAACATAGACGTCTCTGAACAATCTTGGTTCATCGGGGGCAACGAATCGCAGTCGTTTTGTTTTTTCAAAGGTGCCTACGACAAGCTCATTCACGCGTTTCAGCACGTTAACGATCTGTCCGGACGCACCCCTTCTTTTTCCCTTCCATTTTTTTGGAATCTGTACCGTTGTGGGAAGCCGGACCACCACGAGGTCTCCGTGCATAGCAGAACCCATGTCTTCCTCATTAACATAGACATCTTCGCCGACATCTTCCTTGACTGGAACCACAAAACCAAATCCCCTGGGATTGCAGTCGAGGGTTCCCACGAGCAAGTGCACCGTTTTGGGATCGGCATATTGCTTTTGCTTGATCTTCACAACGTCGCCGGAAAATTCCAGATTATGCAAAAGATCGCAGAACGGCTTGTATTCGGCATCGCTGATCTCGAAATGTTCCGCAAGCTCAGCGGCTGTCATGGGGCTGTATTTATTACTCTGGATAAATCGGATGATAGAGGTAAGATCGATCATGGTAATTTTAGATTTACGATTTGCGAATTACGATTTATAATTTGTTTTTGAAGTCTTTATTGCGGCAGTAAAGATAGCTACGAACTCATTTGCTTCTTTAGTTAAACCCGCTAATAATTTTTTATCCATAAGTCCTAAGTCTACGATAAATTCAAGCCAAAAAAGAGACTCGTCAGATTCTTCTTCCACAATTTTTAGTTTATTAATAAAATCTGCTTTTGATTTAGCTCTGCATACTGCTCTGTAATTAGCAGCAATGGAGGTAGATGATTTTATAAGTTGATTCGCAATTACTTCAATTCCTCTCGACTTAGGCAGTTTTTCAACCATTTCAAAAACCCTGATCGCGAAGTTTTTTGTTCTGTTTTGTAATTGAACTTTATCCATGATCTTTTAATTAGCGATCATAAATCGTAATTCACAA
>MHZD01000082.1:1120-6757 GCA_001828645.1 Planctomycetes bacterium RIFOXYC2_FULL_41_27
CAAATCGTAAATCTAAAATATTACTGCTATGTTCTGGGTAACTTAGTCTATTTTTTATAAAGCCTTCTCTCAAACATTTTCAAGTAATCTGTCCACGAGCTGTTTGCGTCTTTATGCTCGCTTATTGCCTTAGTGGCGGCATGTACCTTTGCATCAAGATTGTCCAGGTAATGTAAGGCAATGGCTTCGGGTGTACCAGGTTTTACCGGTGAACCCCACTCATATTCGCCATGATGACTGAGTATTAGGTGGAAAAGGACGTTGAGCAGATCGGATGGGAACCCTTCTATTTTCAAAGCCTTTTCATTCACCATAAGAACGCCGGCGATGAGGTGCCCGGTAAGTTGTCCCTCATCGGTGTATTGGAAACTGCGGTCGTAGGACAATTCCCGTGTTTTCCCAATATCATGTAAAATCACGCCGGTGATTAATAAATCCCTTTTTATTGAAGGATAAAGATTTGAAAAGCTTACTGCCAGCCTGGCGACGGAAAGGATATGTTCCAATAATCCCCCAAGGAAGGCATGATGGTATTGCGTGGCTGCAGGTGCCGTAGAAAACACCTTGCAAAAGGATTCGTCTGAAAAAAAAGCATTTAATAGCTTTGAAAGGCATGGGTCTTTCACCGTTTTGATAATCTGCCTGAGTTCAGCCATCATCTCAGGAATATCTCTTTCCGTACAGGGGATGAATTCGCCCATCTGCACCTGAGTATCAGGAACGGGACAGATTTCATTAATCCTGATTTGCAGGATATTATTGAAGGTTTCAACAACCCCTTTTATCTTTACAAAACCGTCTTTATTAAAACTGTTGCAGAGTTGCGGTGTTGCATCCCATTTCCGCGACTCAATAAAACCGGATTTGTCTGCGAGCTGGAGGTTGAGGTACGGCTTCTTTTCTCTTGTTTCCCTGACCTCCTTTTTCAGGACAAGGAAGACATCTTCCACAGGTTCGCCGCTTTTCAGGCTGGATATATAGGTTCGTGGCATTAACTAATACCAATTAAAATGAGGGATTCATAATGTTGAGGCTCACTAGGTTGTATGCTCTTTCGGAACGATAATACGAAACGTAACAATGCGGCGAGAAACCTACTTATTTCCACAAAGAGCGTTTGTACGGATTTTACGTAAGTTATTAGTCAATGTCAAGCAGTATAAGTAACGAGCCTGCATTTTTTTATTGCAAACTGTTGTTTAACTGTTTAATATTTGATTAAAATTTGTATTTTTTGTTTAGGACGCAGATTTCCACAGATATACGCAATTCCTTGAAGAGTATTAATAAGAAACATATCGTACGACGCTAACATGACTGACCTGCTTTTTGAAATCGGCGCCGAAGAAATACCTGCCGGCTATATTGAGCCAGCGCTCAATCAGATGAAGGCATTGTTTACCGAGCAGGCAAAAAAACAACGTCTGGAAGTGCATTCCATTTATAGTACCGGCACGCCAAGAAGATTAACCCTGTTTGTACAAGGGCTACCTCAAAAGCAAGAGAGCGTGATGGAAGAAGTCCAGGGACCTTCAGCAGCGGTCGCCTTTGATAAGGCAGAAAATCCGACAAAGGCAGGCCTTGGTTTTGCCAAATCCCAGGGTGTCGATATAAAAGACCTTCAAACAAAAAAGACCCCGAAAGGGGAATACTGCTTTGCGATTAAGAAAATAGAGGGACATGGAACGCTGCATATTTTACCGGACATAGTAACTGCGGTCATCAGGAATATCTCATTCCCCAAATCAATGAAATGGAAGGGAAACGGCTTGTTTTTTGCCCGTCCCATACGTTCCCTTCTTGCCCTGTTCGGAGACCAGGTCGTTCCTGTAGAAATCAACGGGATTAAGGCGGACAGATTCATCTTTGGACACCCATTTTTATCCGGGCAGAAGATTGAAATTTCTGAGGCTAATTGGGAGTTATACAAAAAATTACTTAAACAGGAACATGTCGTAGTTGATATCACCGAGCGTCGCGAGACACTGAGGACAAAGATAACACAACTCATGGCGCCCTATGGCGCAACTATTGATGACGAAGAGTTGCTGGATGAGGTCACGAATTTAGTTGAATACCCCAATGCCATTGAATGTAGTTTCGACGAAGAGTTTCTTGATATTCCTGCGGATGTCATAGAAACAGCCATGAAGGAGCATCAGAGATATTTCCCCATCAGGAAAAAGGAGGGAAAGCTTTTAAATAAATTCATAGCAGTTCTGAATCGAAATGAGAGCAATGCCGATACTGCCATTCGGGGGAATGAACGTGTCTTAAAGGCGCGACTCTCCGATGCCAGGTTCTTCTGGAAAGAGGACAGGAAGACCCCGCTTATAAAACGGGTGGAAGACTTGAAAAACCTTGCCTTCCTCGAAAAGCTGGGAAATTACTTTGACAGGACAAACAGGATTATAAAACTCTCCAAATATATTTCAACCCGGTTAGCGCTGCCTCATGAGGAGATTGAACTCGTGAAACGCACGGCAGAATTATGCAAGGCAGACCTTCTCACGCAAATGGTTGGAGAATTCCCATCGTTACAGGGAATTATGGGAAGGGAGTATGCCGAATGGGACGGTGAGGAAAAACCTGTTGCTATTGCAATCGCTGAGCACTATATGCCTCGGTATGCCACAGACAACATCCCACCATCAAGGATTGGCGCTATTGTGGGTTTGGCCGATAAGTTTGATACGATATCCAGCTGCTTTGCCCTGGATTTAATCCCTACCGGTTCACAAGACCCTTATTCCCTGAGACGACATGCCTATGGTATTATACGGATAATAGAAGAACATGGATTTACGTTAGATAGCAAAGAGATACTTTATGCGTCGTTGGATTTACTTCCCATGTTCGAACAGAAAACTGACAGTCACTACCACCCCGTAATCCTTGATAAATTAGTGCCGAAAATAAAAGATTTCTTTAAGGATAGATTATTCCAGATTAACATTGAAAGAGGATACCGTTATGACCTGGTGAATGCCGTCCTGAACGCCGGGGTAGGATTTGACGATATCCATAATTTTTCACAGCGATTAAAGGTCGTATCCGATATTTCACTGGGGGAATGGTGGCCTGATTTAGTTACCGTGGTCGAAAGGACATTTAACATTGGGAAAAAGGCGAATAGCAGCGGGTCTGTAGATGAACGTCTGCTTTCCGAGAGTGAAGAAAAAGAGTTATGGAGAATTTATAAAGAAAATTGGCAGAATATTAATTCCCTGATAGACGAGAAAAAATACGAAGAAGCCTCTTGCACATATTGCAATATCTTCGCAAAGCCAGTTCACGCCTTTTTTGACAGGGTATTCGTGAATGTTGAAGATGGAAACGTTCGCAATAACAGACTCTCGCTCATGAAGAAGATTAACGAATTATACTCTCAAAAGATAGCCGACCTTTCAGAAATCGTCATGCCGAATGACAAGCCTCCTGGCAGTTCGGTTCCATAGTAATATAGATGTAGGATGGGTGAAGCGCCACCGCACCCATCAACAAAAATGTTAAAAGGTATTGATGAGTCTGCTTCGCTTGACCCATCCTACATGATAGCATAGCAGTATAAAATTGCAGAGGTCGCCTTATAAAGAACGCACCCCTTGCCCATCTCAAGAGGGGAATAAACGAGATCCCCTCCTGGGAGGGGTAGGTGAAAATGAATACGTTAATTTATCCATAAATATTACTGATAGAAAGTGAGGTCTCATAAATGAAAAACGTAGAATTTTCTGTAGATGGAAACATGCTTACCATTAAGATAGATTTATCAAAGGAATTTGGTCCTTCTTCGTCGGGGAAGAACATCATTGTCGCATCAACGGAAGGAAACGTCACTATTCCAGATCGCGAAGAAAAGATTGGCTTAAACATTTATCGGAAAAAATAGCAGTTCTTCTGTATCATGGTAATTCGTGAGATACTCAATGAGATTTCACGACCCTTGTCCTCGTGAAAACGGGGAAAGGGACCCACCCCTAACCCCTCCCAAGAGGGGAATTGTGGAGTCTCCCCTCTCAAGACCTGTCCTCGATTCCAGTCGGGGAGGGGAATAATTTGTGCCATTATAAAATATGTGGATTTAACTAATTTTTATAAACATGGATTTTGCTGCGCCGCAGATGGGGCATTTGTCCGGCGCTGCCTTTTCGACCGTATTCCCACAGACCTGACAGACATAATAATCCACGGCCTCGTTTTTCCCCAGATTATTTAATGCCTTTTGATACAGTTCTGCATGGATTTTCTCCACCTTGTTGGCAAATTCGAAGCTCTGCAGGGCTTGTTTGTTTCCTTCTTTCTTGGCCTCATCAATCATCTGAGGGTACATCTTCGTGAACTCGTGCGTTTCTCCTCCAATTGCCGCCTGGACATTTTCTTTTGTGCTCCTCACGCCTCCCATTACCCGCAAATGGGCGTGGGCATGCACCGTCTCCGCCTCTGCCGCTGCGCGGAAGAGCTTTGCTGCCTGTTTAAAACCCTCATCTTCGGCCTTTTTGGCAAAGGCGAGATATTTTCTGTTGGCCTGCGATTCACCCGCAAAGGCATTCTTCAAATTGTCCATCGACGACATGGTGTTTCTCCTTTCCCTTTAAGTTATTCCTATGAAGTCCCCCTTAACAAAGGGGGATTCAGGGGGTTGTGTGTTTTCCGTGGTTATTACTTCGACAAGCTCAGTACAGGTTTACAACCCCCTAGCCCCCTTTTCTAAGGGGGATTCTCAATGCCATACATCATATAACCCGCTTAAATAAAATGAAAATTCCTCTACATGTGAAAATTCCGATTCACAGACGATTCCTTCCTTTTGTAATAATTGTTTGCACCTCCTTATTACCTCTTTTCCATTTCCTGAGATATAAAACCTTATATTTGTCTTCAAAGGAATTTTGTGCTTTTCCATGATTACATTATTAAGCAGCCGGTCGTTTTGAAGAGTTCTTCTTAGCTGTCTGGCTGTTCCATAATTGCCATCTGTTACGTTGATTTCCCTCCCTCCAATTTTTATAATTTTTTCTTTTATCAAGACAAAATGAGTGCAACCCAGAACGATGACCGAAATATCCTCTTTGTTTACAGACGAAAATAAACGAGAAAGATACTCTTCGATCTCTCGTCCGTGGATATGGCCCTGTTCGATAATCTCCACAAGTCCCGGACAAGGAAGCGGGCCGATTTCAGAACGGCGTTTGTAGTGACGTATTAATTCATTGAATTTTTTGCTCTTTAGAGTAAGAGGGGTGGCCATGACGAGGATTTTGCCGCTGAGTCCCAACTCCACGGCTGGTTTTACGGCAGGTTCCATCCCAACCACGGGAAAAGCACACATCTTGCGAATCTCATTGATTGCAGCGCCTGTAGCAGTATTACAGGCAACGACCAGACATTTAATTCCGATGGAGGATAAAAATTCAGCGGCCTTTATGGATAATTCCCGAACGACATTTTCTGGTTTATTCCCGTAAGGAGCATGGAGCGTATCGGCAAAATAAATAAATTCCTCGTTTGGCAGTATCTTGATTATCGCGGCGAGGACTGATATTCCTCCGATACCGGAATCGAAGATACCTATTGGTAAATCTGCTTTTGGATTTTTCATTAATTCTAATTTTTAAGAAAACTATTGAAACCACA
>MHZD01000083.1:0-6648 GCA_001828645.1 Planctomycetes bacterium RIFOXYC2_FULL_41_27
GCACAACCCAGAAATTAATATGTGTTATAAAATTACTCATTTTCTACCTCATAATTAAGTTTCCTTTTTTTCATCCACCGAACAACCAACAAGTCTACAAATGCCCTGAATGCCCTGTTAGATATCCCGTACTTTGATTTCCCGAATTTCCGGGGATAGTGGTTTACAACGATTTCGGTAACGGTAAACCCTTCCATCTTAAACAGGGTGGGTAAAAACCGATGCATGCCATTATATAACCTGATATGATCGAGACATTCTCTGCGATATGCCTTGAGGGAACACCCCGTATCCTTAATATCCTCTCTCGAAAGTTTGTTTCTAATATAATTGGCCACTTTGGAAGAAATGCGTTTGAGCCACGGGTCGTTTCTCTTCTGTCTCCACCCGCATACCATATCATAAGTATTCAGCTTTTCAAGTAATTTCGGGATATCGGCTGGGTCATTCTGCATGTCAGCATCCATAGAAACCACGTATTTCCCTGCTGCATGCCTGAAGCCTGCATCCATAGCCGCCGTTTGACCTGCATTTTTCTTAAAGTGGATTGCGCGAAAATTTGTATGTTGGGCACACCATTCCCTCAACTTTCTGGCACTTCCATCAGCGCTGCCATCATCTACAAAAATAACCTCGTAGTTTCGTCCTTGCATGGCATTGATAATAGAGTGGCTGAGCGGTTCGATGTTATCAACTTCATTATACAGGGGAATAATAATAGAAATATCCGGGTTCATCATTTATCTTTTTTCTTAATCTCTATCGTAACAACAAATCTATTGCGTAATTTAAGCCTGTAATCACATATCCTTCCATTTTAATTATATATCAAAGTTTGCAGAACTATCAAAAGGAAATAATCACGAATCTATATTATACGCCTTCAATTTGTTGTACAGGGTTTTTAAAGATATGCCGAGGGCTTCAGCCGCAAGGGTTTTGTTTCCCTGCTTTTCATGCAACACTTTAAGTATGTGCTTCTTCTCCACCCCTGAAAGAATTGCTTCCATTCCTTCGGCTGCAGTTGACGATGCCATGCGGATGTTTTCGGGTAAATCCTCGATGGAAACGCTATCTTCTTCTGTCATTATGACCAACCGTTCAATAGTATTTTTTAATTCGCGGACATTGCCTGGCCAGTTATATTGCGTCATTACCGTCATTACTTCCGGAAGCAAAGTTTTTTTCCGTTTATTTTTGCAAAAATTATCGAGAAAATGGTTAATCAAGACAGGAATATCCTCTCGCCTTTCTCGTAGCGGCGGGAGAGGGAGGGTAATTACGTTCAACCGGAAATACAGGTCTTCCCTGAATTTTCCATTTTTTACCTCGCCTGCAAGATCCCTGTGAGTAGCGGCAATTATACGGGTATCCACGTTGATGGCCTTATTATCACCAACACGCCGAATCTCGCCTGACTGAACAACACGAAGGAGTTTTGCCTGCGTATTAATCGCCAGTTCTCCGATTTCATCTAAAAACAATGTGCCACCATCCGCAACTTCAAACAAACCCATCCGTAATTCCGTAGCGCCGGTAAATGCCCCTTTAACGTGTCCAAAGAGTTCACTCTCCAACAAAGTCTCCTGCAAGGTAGCGCAATTAATCACCACAAATGGCTTATCTGCTCGTGTGCTGCGCTGATGGATTATCTGAGCGACAAGTTCTTTTCCCGTGCCGCTTTCCCCCTGGATTAACACGATAGAATCTGAAGGAGCCGCCTTATCGATCATTTTGTACACAGCATTCATTGCTATGCCGCTGCCAATCATCACAGGAGTTTCACAGGTGTCTTTTACTAATCGCCTGAGGTGGACATTCTCCCGATTTAACTGCCTTTTTTCGAGCGCCCTTTGCAATAGCGCATTCAATTCAGCCAACTGGCATGGCTTTGTAAGATAATCGTAGGCGCCCAGCTTTATGGCTTGAACGGCGCTCTCAATGGAACCTTGGCCGGTTAAGACAATGACTTCTGTCGTAGATTCCATTTCTTTCAACCTCTTCAGTGTCTCAATCCCATTCATCGTGGGCATATTCATATCCAATATAACCACATCAAAGTCCCGTTCCTGCATGTTTTTCAAGGTTTCTGCGCCACTGTCACAACTGGTCACGTTGTACCCCATACGGGTAAGTTCCTTTGCCATAATATTCCGGAACGTCTTTTCGTCATCTGTAAATAAAATGTTGGGCTTCTTGCTCATATATTTATATTTCCATAATCCCTATGCCTTTTCCAAGACTGCGCTTGGAAAAGGTGTCCCTAAAGGGCAGTTATAATTACAGCAAACAGTGACAGTTCAGCCGACTCGAAATACATGCAGAATTACAACCCCCTTGCCCCCTTTTCTAAGGGGGATTTAGGGGGTTGTCTATACCATTAAACCCATATACATGAACTGTTACAGCAAACAAATATGGCACAAAACATCGACAAAAAATTGTTGATGTTTAGGCGCTTAGCGCCTATGTCGCTAACGGCAGCGTTACCGTAAAGGTAGCGCCCTTACCAGACCCTTCACTAAATGCCTCAATCCTTCCGTTATGAACATCTACAATACCATAACATATAGCCAGCCCAAGTCCTGTGCCTTTCCCTGTGGGTTTCGTAGTAAAAAACGGATCAAATATCTTGTCGAGGTCTTCCGGCTTAATTCCGATGCCAGAATCCTTAACAACAATTTGCACAACCGTCTGTCTTCGATAGATTGCTATTGAAATATCACCGTAACCCTCAGTGGCATGAAACGCATTAATAATCAAGTTCATAAAGACCTGTTTCAGTTGTTGTGGATCTCCAATTACAACGCAGGGGTCTTTGGAAAGATCAAGTTGGATATTCTGCATCTTAACTTGCGACTGGCGCTGGACAACAGATAGCGTATCACTAACAACCCGATTGATATCGATGCGTACAAATTCAGGTTCTGATTGTCTGGAAAAGTTGAGTAAATCCGAGATAATGGCCTTACATCGATACGTTTCATCACAGATAATCTTCAGATACTCAGGAAACGCCTCCCATTCTTCTTTATTGTTGTATCCTTCCTTATGACCTACTATGGTTTTAAGCCGTTCAGTCAGACCTTCAGCGCAGCTGGCTACGGAGGCAAGGGGATTGTTGATCTCATGAGCCAGCCCGGTAACTAATGTCCCAATACTCGCCAATTTTTCAGAATGGATTAACTTGCGCTGGGTATGCTGCAATTTTTCATAAGCTCCACGAATTTCAAGTGTCCTTTCCTCGACCTTCTGCTCCAAGGTATTCCGCGCATCGATTAACTGCCTCGTCCTTATATTGATAATTCTCGCCGCTTTAAGGACTACGAGAAAGAGGACTAAAAACAATATTCCCATCGATGTGCCAGTCATGATAATTGCCTTCTCGCGCGCTTTGGTCATTTGTTTCTCGAATCTTGACATATCCTGGTATATTTCCAATACCCCCACCTGGCCTTTTTTAGACCCATCCTTTCCCATTTCGTAAAAAGGATAATAGCTCTCGAGTAATGTTTCCATCACATACGCACCCTTCGAGTCGGTTGTTCCTGCCAAACGAATTGCAGATGCAGCTATACCGCGAATAGCAGAATCCAGCTTTTTATTCGTGCCACGATCCAAAGTAAACCCGACATGTTCTGGTACCGTGCTATAAATGATATGGCCTTCCAGGTCGTATAAATACAGTTTCCTTATCTTTAATCCATATATGTTTTCCCGAACTACTGTATCCAATTTTTTAAATTGTCTGTGATTGTTTTCCAGGTCAATTTGTTTGTCCCTTCTGAGAGCGGGAAGAAGAAAGTCTTTATAAATCTTATAGTTCAGATGGGAAATAAAATAATGCGCATATTCCTCGCTTCGCTTAATCAATGCCTGACCCTCCATACGCGGAAATATCCATCCAACAGCTAAGCTAATTATGGCGATGACAATAAAACTGGTGAGGGCATAGTATAGTATCAGATTAAATTTTTCAGGATGTAGAATTTTTTGAAATTTTGGCATAGTGTTACGTGGACACCAACGATAATCTTATAAAGTATTTAATGGCATAGACAACCCCCTAATTCCCCCTTTCTTAAGGGGGACTTAACGAAATCCCCCTTAGAAAAGGGGGCAAGGGGGTTGTAATTTTGCATGTATTTCGAGAGGCTGAACTGTTACGGCAATACTATAGCAATATCAGCCTCCTGACCATATTCTCTGCATCATCTGTCTCCTGTGGATACATGCCAATTCTACCATCTGAATATTGCCTGAACAAATGTTTTCCAATGTATTTCTTCCCCTGGCTCATTTTCAATCTCATATTCAAACTTAAATTCCAGATGCTCAATGGGATAGTAATTTATGCCGATGGCAATCCGATCCGCTTCGTTCCCATCGGTAACGTCCCTATTAGTGTCCACGGAATCGAACCGAAAGACTCCCTCCAGATATCTAAGATAGTTCAAATGAAATGGATATTTATAGGACGTTTGGAGGTAATAACCATTCCGAAGGTAATCGCCGCCATCTGCCTCCTCTTGCTCTACCTGACCGGTAATATACTCACCCCGTAATTCCAGATTACCCCTTTTAAATTGAATATCTGCCCCCAGGAAATCAATATCCAGCTGATTATCCTCGTCATATTTCTGCCGTGAATATGAACCTCCTATTTCCAATCCTGGCAGACATTCATAGCCGAGTCTTCCTCCAATGGCCTTATTACTATTATTGTCCCAGTGCTGTTGTACGTCTTTTGGATCAGGTCCTTCCAAACCGTTTGTCACGGCTATCTCGTATTTTAACTTTGTATCAGAAAGAAAAGGAATCGTTCCATAAAACATCCCGCCGATATCTGAATATGTCCCTGGTATAATTCTGACAGAGGGAAGGGGACGGTCCACTAGTTTATTTAAAGGACCATCTTCTACAAACCTCTCTATACCCAAAGGGTATTTGAACTTTCCTATGCGAAATACCAGGAGTTTGCCGGCGATCTCATAATCAAACTCAAATTTTTCTAGTTTATATTTTTTAAATCCTTTTATAATTTCAACCTCAGAATCAAAGGATAACTTTTTGGATATCTGTTTACCCACCCAGAGGGTAAGTTTGTTTCCGTCCAAAAATTTGCTAGAGGGCTGCTGTGTTTCATCGTCACGGCCATGAACAGGAGATGTGACCGCAAAAAAACCATGAAAGTCAAATTTTTTCCAGTCCTCTACTTTTTCAGCAGCAACCGACTCTATGTTAAAATTATAATCCTCTGGCAAAATATTCGTTTCTTCTTTTGACACGGCAGGCGAGTCCGTCATATCAGTTGAAGAATTATTTGCCCGATCCCCCGCATAACACATAAACGGCGGGGAAAAGTAAAACCACAAAGGCACAAAGAACACAAAGAAGAAAACCAGAGGTTGAGAAGATGAGAAGTTGGGAAATTGCGGAATGCCCAACCTCTCAACTTCCCAATTTCCCAACTTCTTTCTCTTTGTGCTCTTTCGTTTGTGGTTTCTCATCATTATTCTGGGGCTGCTTGTCCTGTTTCAAAATAAGGGAATGCCCTTATGAGTAACGTTTCTATTTCCTTTGTTAATGTTTCAAAACCATGTAAATTGGGTTTCACTGCGCCTGTGCCTAAAAAACCCATACTGCCTATGGCGTCTCGCGCATTTACAAACCTGTTGTAGATACCATCATGCAAAGCAGTCTTGTGCCGAATATCATAATCCCGCACATTTCCTGCAAGCAAGGCAGTATAATACTCTTCTGCAAGTCTTAACCGCACCTTGGAACGGACGAAGATTTCCAATTTCTCCTGGCGATTATAATAAAATTTTTCACGAATAGCCAGAAAGACAAGGTTGGCCATCTGATTTGCCAGCGTCTGAAAATCTTGATCATGAATAGCCTGATTAATCCGTATACCCAGATCGATTTTGAATATGTTACGAATATCTGCAATGCGGTCATGGATGCTGTTAACTTCAGTAGAAACCCTGGGCCAGTCGGCCTGCCTTCCATAGTAGATAATGTTTTTAAATACCTTAATAAGCGGGTCTTCTTCTTTGGCGTATCCATAGCCGCAGACAACGTTTTGGTTTATGATTAAGAGACAAAAAAGAAAAACCGGGCATACACAAGCAATTTTTTTCATTCGCTTCCCTTTCTTAATTGTATAGGAATTTTCATTTTATTTAAGCGGGTTTGCGGGTGGCATAAATTCCCCCTTAGACTTCGTCGTGAGCGCTCAGTCGAACGAAAAGGGGGCTAGGGGGTTGTAAGATTGCCGAGAAAAACACAACCCCCTGAATCGTTCGACTGAGCTCACGACGAAGTCCCCCTTTGTTAAGGGGGACAACGCAGGACTTAACTCGAGCGAGCTGGAGCATGTAGCACGGCATTTATGTCGCTGTCCTGCGACTTCGTCGTGAGTCTTCGGCGTGAGATCAGACGAACGCTCAGTCGAACGAACTGAAGTTCGCGCTACACAGACGGTAAAACCTAATTTTTATTAAGGTTTTTCAAAAAGCCAAATTGATAGTATAGGAATTTTCATTTTATTTAAGCCTGCCTGTGCGTCTCTGCACGCAGACAGGCGGGTTTCGTGTCCATAACCAATATGGTAAACAGTCTATGGAAGACCTCCCCTTCATC
>MHZD01000083.1:6736-8198 GCA_001828645.1 Planctomycetes bacterium RIFOXYC2_FULL_41_27
GGGGAAAGAGGGGTGGTTATAAGTCCAGGTATAGGAATTTTCATTTTATTTATGCGGGTTTTGGGTAGACACCGGCAAGCTTCGGTTGTCCATGTTTAACTTAAATTCACTCCCCGTTTTCACGAGGACAAGATATTTTGTAATGGCACAAATTATTCTCCTCCCCGACTGGAATCGAGGACAGGTCTTGGGAGGAGACTCCACAATTCCCCTCTTGGGAGGGGACTTTCTAACTCGATGTATAGAAAATTCAAAGTTCGTAACATGGTATATCAAACAACCCCCTGAATCCCCCTTTTCTAAGGGGGACTTGAAGAATTCCCCCTTAATAAAGGGGGCAAGGGGGTTGTTTGCGCTGAACAATTACTGCATATCAAAAAAAGTCGCTGCCAAAGGCAGCCCAATTTAACCAATTCAATTAGGCGTCATTGTAAACCAGGAATCGGTAAAATAAAATGAAATTTTACTATGTTCTATGCCCGACACTGTCCCCCAGTTCTCTGAAAAAACCTGCAGAATGACATCAAAATAGCCATCGGGGGTTATCACGCCACCCTTATGTACGAGGAAATCGCCTCCACCGATGACGGAATACCTTCAGGTTTTACACTCAGGAGGGGAAAGAGTCGTGAAGTTACAGCGCCTTTGAAAGGCGAATGCGAATCTACCGTTCTTTAAGCACATCGCTGGAAAAGAATTTATACAAAATGCTTGACAGCGCCTTATTTTAGTTGTTATATATCATCAAGTTATATTATAATTATTGACATTTAATACTGAATATAAATTTACAACATTGAGGAGTATTTGATCAATAAAGAATAAAAAAAAATGTTCGATAAAGGCAAACCCTGAGCAATTAGGGGACGCAAAGGAAAGGGTCTTACATTTTGTTTTGAGTTCCGGGTTTGAGACAGGACTCAGAAGATAGCCTTACTGCCGAATATGATTAAATCGGGAGTAAGACTTTTTTATTTAATGCGCATACAATATTACTAAATACTAAATAATTCATTAATTTAAATAATAGCTTTTTTTTACAACGCAACAAAACATTACGATAAAGGCAAACCTCGAGCAATCGTGGGACGCAAAGTAAAGGGTCTTTAAGAAAGTCGAAGTAGATAAAGATAGCCTTACTGCCGAAAATGCTGTTTTTAATAAACATTTTTGCAGTAAGGCTTTTTTTATTAGAACAACGGCATGGACGACAAAACGCATTTTCAGATAAACCCTGCGAGATATAAGCATCTTTCTCCCTCCGGTAGTACAGGAAATGAAAACGTTTATACACAACGGCAGAAGGCAAGGCGACTGTTGTGGAGTGTCTGTCTATTTAACGTGGCGGCACGAGTTGCCTTCTGCCGCTCGAGGCTGGTTCAATCTTGCAGACTTCGTCGTGAGCGCTCAGTCGAACGATTGTATCACATATTCAGGTTGTTGAGCCTGTTTTTCTTCCTCA
>MHZD01000084.1 GCA_001828645.1 Planctomycetes bacterium RIFOXYC2_FULL_41_27
AAGAATGTTTGAGCTATCTGAAATTATGGGGACGGAGTGTAGCTTCTGTCACGCCGGAAAGGATAAGCTTACAGTAAAAGGGGAAAAGTCGAAAACTGCCTTCGCTACTCGTGCCTGGGCTACCGAGGGTACGAAACAGTGTCTCGAATGCCACATTGAGAAAAAACAGTTTGCCTTGAATTTCTACGGATGGCAGGTCCTGAATGCTATGAAGGGGTTGAAGGGGATGTGAATAAAGATTACGATGTGATCATTATCGGAGGAGGCCCTGCTGCCCTCGCTGCAGCCGTTTATACCTGTCGTGCCTTATTGAAGACCATAATCCTTGAAAAAAAATATTTGGGCGGACAGTTAGTCGGTACGGAACTGATTGAGAACTATCCTGGATTCCCGGAGGTCATCGGTGGCGTCGAATTGACGCAACGAATGGAGGCACAGGCCAAACGGTTCGGTGTAGAGATTCGATATGAAGAAGTCTTGAAATTGGATGTGGAAAATGGCTTAAAGGTCGTAACGACTGATACAGATAAGTACGCGAGCCATATAGTTATTTTAGCAAGCGGTGCAGACCCAAAAAAATTAGGTGTACCTGGCGAAGAGGAATTTTACGGCAAGGGAGTTAGTTATTGTGCGACCTGCGATGGCGCTTTCTACAGGGGTAGAAACGTTGTTGTCGTCGGTGGAGGCGATTCTGCAATAACCGAGGGTATTTTTCTGACCAAATATGCCCAAACCGTACAGATAATCCACAGAAGGGATGAATTTAGAGCCACAAAGATTTATCTGGACGATGCCTATTTAAACCCAAAGATAAAAGTGATACTCAACACGATAATTGAAAGTGTCCATGGGAAGGAAAAGGTGGATGGCGTTGTTACCCAAAACGTTGTGACAAAAGAAAAGAAGGATACTCCCTGCGATGGGGTTTTTATTTTTGTAGGTAGTTCGCCTAATACAGGTTTTTTGGGAAGTTTGTTATGTGTGGATGCCGGCTGCCATATTGAGACAAACATACATATGGAAACGGCGATCGAAGGATTGTATGCCGTTGGCGACATTCGGAAAAATTCATACCGGCAAATTGCGACTGCAATAGGAGAAGGAGTCACGGCGGCCATTGCAGCCGAGCACAAATTGGCTGAGTTAAAAGCGTCAGGTAAAACAAGGAAATAAATTTTAAATATTGTAAAGGGGGGAGGAATAGCAACGGTGGATGTAAAAGAAATCGTTAAACAAGCTGCGCAGCAGGAAGATAAAGCACATAAATTTTATATGGACGCCTTAAAGTATGTAAAAGACGCGGCAGCGAAGGTGTGGTTAAAGGAACTTGCTGATGAAGAATTGAAACACAAGGAGATGTTACAAAAATTTGATGCCTCTAAAATCAAACAATTCAAACCCGCTAAAATTCACGACCTTCATATTACTGAATATCTCGTTGATAAAGACGTCCATGAAATCAAGGACTTTCAGGATGTGCTGATTGTAGCCATGAAGAAGGAGCAGAAATCCTATAATTTTTATGTTGGTATGGCCAAATCGGCAGACAGTGCGGATATAAAGAAACTATGCAAGATACTGGCACAGGAAGAACTCAAACACAAGCATAAGCTCGAATTGTATTACGACGACATTGTCTTTAAAGAAGACTAACGGTAGCGCACTTGCGTTCCAGTTTGATATTTTTAAAAAAGAAAAAAGCCTTGTTCTGAAATAAATTCGGAACAAGGCTTTTTTTATTACATAGGGTTCACTGAAAAATTCATTTTATTGAAAGGTGCTATTGAAAACATTCTTTTTAACATTTAGTATCTTACACTACATCATATTTCTTGGGCAAATTAGCATACTAATGGCTTGAGTTGTATCTTTCTGAGTGCTGTTTTCAGGTTCATCCCTAAGAGTCCCAGTCTTATCCATATCTCCGATCCATTCTCTATGCTATAGAGCACCCTGTCCAGCCCGTAATGTTCTTTCCCATTCCCAAAATCCCCTTCTATTCTGTTTCGCTCCCGCTGTTTCTTCTTCAGCCATCGGCCGCTCCTCTCAGCATCTTTTCGCTTCCGTCCAAGCGCCTTAAATCCCACTCGAATTCCTTCTTTTTCCAAATACTCTCTATTGTTTTTTGTCCCATATTTCTTATCTGCTGTGAATGATGAAGGGACTTTCCCAAATCGCTCCTTGTATGTCTCTACATGCTTCTTCACGAACTCCTCTTCTGCAAATGCCCTGTGCTCAAGATGATCCAAAAATACAAATCCATCCACATGCACACATCCCGCTTTACTCCCAAACTCCACTTCCTTCCCAGTCTTCCCTCTCACAATAGGCCTTACGTACGGCCTGGCAAAACTTACTATCCGATCCTTTATCCGGTTCACTTTCTCCTTATACATGGTCTTCTGTTGCTCATAAATCTCTCCGGCTACCTCAAGTCTCTGCCGCACCTTCTCCCCTATCACTTCACCTCTCTTCTCCAATTTCCCCACTAACCCTCTTACCTGTTCCAGATTCCTTCTGACATACTGAAGCATCTGCTTCTGCGCCTTCCTTATCGTCTTCTTCTGCTTTACCTTCTTCCTGGCAAAGTTCAGAAACCCTTGCTTTGCCCTCCGACAATATGTCCTTATCTTCTCTCCCGCCTTCTCCCCATATCCCTTTATCCGCTTTACCAGCCATTCCCTCACATCATTTAATAACCCCACATCATTGGGATACTTGATTGATTCAGGAAATACCGTCGCATCCACATACATCCCTTTGGCCTTGAGGAGTTTCTTCTCGATTAATACCTCATAGACCTTTTTCTCTAACTCCTCAAAAAATCCCTTCCCTAAACGCCTCCTCTGCTTCGTTAAGGTACTTGGATCAAGTATCTTATCCGTTACCAATTGGTCAAACCCACAAAATGCCTGCTGATAGGGATTCTCTCTGACTGACTGCAACACCTCCTCATCACTTAATTCTGTCATGTGCTTTATTGCCAGTAACCCTACTATGAGTCGACTATCTTTCGCTGGTCTGCCTCTCTTTGCATGACGTGCCGCATACACCCCCTCGAGTTCCTTCCACGGTATTATCTCTGCTACCTTTAACCACCTGTTCTCCTTATCTAGCTTTCCTCCAAAGGGGAACAACTCCTGAAACAACGGTTTGGTATTTCTATCCTGATATTTATACATCTATAAATCCCTTTAAAAAGTGCACGGGTTTTGAAGGTACTTCAGCATTTTCCTTGCATTTTCCCCTTCTTTCTTTAGCACTATTATACCTTATCTCCCCCTATTTTAAAGGGA
>MHZD01000085.1:0-984 GCA_001828645.1 Planctomycetes bacterium RIFOXYC2_FULL_41_27
CAGAATTGCCTGATAATTATTAAACCCTGCAAATCTTTCTTCTGGCAGAATGAGTTTTGCATTTTTGAACGATATTACAAGTGTGTCTATGAACGGGATAAAATTAAATGACAGTACCAGCATTATACCGGGCAGTAAAAATATATAGGGTTGTTTAGTCCTTAGCAAATTCATTCTTTATCCCTTCAAGTTTCGTCTGGATGGTTTGTAACGCCTCCTGGCTGCCTGTTTGGTTTGATAATACTCTATTTATGTGCTTTTGCAAGATATCGCTTACCCATTGGTAATAGGGAAGATTTGGTCTGATTTGAACGTCTTTTAAAGCCAATTCTACTATGGGAAGGAAAGGTAGTTTCTGTATGAGTTCCGGGTCATTATATAGTGCGTGTCTTGTGGGTGCCCAGGATAAATTCATGGCTAGTTCCTTTTGCGCTTCAGGTGAGGTTAGAAACTCAATTAATTTCCATGCCTGCTCTTTTTTCTTTGAATGGGCATTAATAGCCAGATGCCACCCTCCATACACTGACGCAGGATTTCCATCAGAAAATTTTGGCAACAGAGAAACTCCTACCTTACCTTTCATTAACGGGTCTTCCTGGCATAGTTCCCACACGTATGTCCAGTTTCTTAAAAACAGGCCTTTGCCCTGTTGAAAGAGATGCCTGGAAGATTCCTCCATAAGTTCACTGTGGGTGTTTTGCGGCGATATCCGATATTCCCATATCAAATCATGCATAAAGTCGAGAGCTATTTTATTCTGCTCAGAGTTAACCATTATCCTTCCCGCATCGTCAATTATTCCACCGTTGTTACTGCCAATAAATTCAACAAAATTACAGACCAATCCTTCATATTGTTTCCCCTGCCAGAGATAGCCGTAAACATGCTCACCGGAAGAAATTTTTAAGCACGCTTTCACGAGATCATCCCATGTATGCGGCGCATCAAGGTTATATTTTTCTAACAAATCCTTTCTATAGTATA
>MHZD01000085.1:1042-1640 GCA_001828645.1 Planctomycetes bacterium RIFOXYC2_FULL_41_27
CTTTTCTGTCACAGGAATAAAAGACGCACGGTCTTCTGAATTGATACAGCCCTCAAGAGATTCTAACCAGCCAGCCGATGCAAATTCAGCGACCCAGATGGTATCGATTCTCATCACATCAATTTCCCTGGTTTTTGCGCCCAGCGTGGTAAGATAATAATGGTGCTGCTGATCGGTAGGGGCGGGGAGGACGTTTAATTTAACCTTTATGGCAGGATTTCTTGCCTCAAATTCTTCTATGAGGCTTTTTACGAAGCGAATTTCTTTGGTTCCTCCCCCCATACTGAAAACAACCTCATCTGTTTTATCTGTCCGGAAAAAAGCATAAGCAATCCATAATCCTACTATGATATAAACAGATAACAAGATTGTTTTTTTGGGATTAAATTCCACTGTGTACTTCCATAGTAAACCATAATTTTAAAAGGCAGGTGGCATATTAAATGTTTTGTTTAAGTATTCCTCCAACGTACTATTAACAAGCAGCCGGTGCCTACCCTTGAAGTACATTAAAAGTATAATTACAGAGAACCATAAAGGGCTGATTCGGCAAGATAGTAGGCTGTCTTAGTTCAATAAATTGTTAGAGGTTTTACTT
>MHZD01000086.1 GCA_001828645.1 Planctomycetes bacterium RIFOXYC2_FULL_41_27
TGTTTATTGCGGGCGTCGCATGGGTCAATTTCGACAACTATTGACTCCTCTCTATCCGAAGAGGCACGATACAAAATCTCCCCCTGCGTTCCCAAAACCTGGCTTGTGCCAATAAAGGTAAGTGATTCTTCTGAACGTCTCTCCACCCCAATACGGTTGGCGGTAACAGCAAAGACCCTATTTTCGATACACCGCGTAATTATTGCATTCGGACAATAGGGAAGGACAAGGTTCGATGGATGACAAATAATATCCGCTCCTTTTAAAGCCAAATATCGAGCCACTTCCGGAAAGAACCAATCGAAACAAATCATCATACCGATCCTTGCATGTCCAATGTCATAAACCCCCAATTCGGCATTTCCCGGCTCGAACCACCTTTTCTCATGATAAAATAAATGAAGCTTCCTGTAACAAGCAATAAATCCATCTGGACCTACCAGCACGGCTGAATTATAACAACAATCATTTTCCCGTTCAGCCAGACCAGCCACAAGATAAAGGTGTTTTTTCTTTGCCAGATTTATCAATGCTTGTGTCGTCTGCCCATCAGGGACTTTTTCAGCCAGGGCGACTGTCTCTTCTCTTGAGGTAAACTGATAACCAGTATTAAATAATTCAGGTAAAACGACAAGATCGGCATTCAATCGGCTTATGGTTGAAATAGCCTGGTCTACGTTCTCAGTTTTTTTACCAAAAGCAGGAAATGTCTGCAAGAACCCAACTTTCATCTCATTTCCCCTAACTTAAAGAAGAACCTTCGTTCCTTATTTGTTGGGCTAATAACGACGAGAATGACCTCTGCATCGGATTCTACATAGTAATTCGGGAAGTCATACTTGCAGATGGCACGATAGGAGGTGTGTATTCTAATTCCAAGGTTTGCGGGCTTGGCATGCGTATCATTTTGTTCAATGATCGGTTGGATAGGTTTATTTTTATATAATAATACGGCGTGATAATCCTTTGCAAAATCAGAAGAATTTCCGTACAAAATGACATGAAATGACAGACTATCTTCCACTTCCAGGGGAAACCTAATTATCTCTGCCTGTGTTAATCTTCTGGACTCCAAAGCCGCCTGTTTTGCCTCATAGGCAAGTATGCTGAATTTTGTGTTTAATGCCGCCCATTCATAACCATCGTCTGCAACGGTCATCCACTCATCCAGGAATGTAAAATAGTCTGTGCCTTTATTATTTTCACCATACTCAATAGCCTGCCTGATCTGTTCATCAGAAAGACTATAGTATACGGCATTTGCTTTTTCAGAAAACGCAAAAAACAGAAATACCACCCACGGAAAAAGAAACTTTCGTATCATTTATCCAAGTAAAGCCAAAAGAATCCTTGAAATTATTATAAAACAACCCATATAATATTAACAGAATTTGCTCATTATAGTACAATAGAAAAACTTCTTGTGTTTCACATGTAAGAGGGAAGAGAAGAAGCCGACAAAAGAAAGTTGTCATTTCGAAATAACAAAAGTATGCGTTTCGTTCAGGCACGAAAAAATTTAACCTAAATAAGGCTATTAGTAACAGTTCAGCACCCCCACCTGACCTCCCCCATCGAGGGGGAGGAAACGTTTTTCCCCCACCCCTGGTGGGAGGGGTTAGGGGAGGGGGGTGAACTGATACGGCTATTAAGGAATTTATGAAGGTAACATTTCTGGGAACAGGGACTTCTCACGGAGTCCCTATGATCGCTTGTAATTGTAAGGTCTGTACCTCTGACAATCCCAAAAACAAACGGATGCGCACCTCTGTTCTTGTTTCCCAAAATGGTTACAACATCCTCATTGACGCCGCACCGGAGTTGCGACTCCAATGTATTAAAAACCATGTCACAAGATTGGATGCCGTACTTATTACCCATCCCCATGCAGACCATATCTTTGGTTTGGACGACCTTCGCCGTTTCAACGTGGTACAACGCATGGACATCCCCGTTTACGGTACTTCAGAGACCCTCGACACCATACGTAACGTCTTTTCGTATGTATTTAATAACGAACCAGACCCCGGTGGTTGTAAACCCCGGTTTCCTCTGAACACTATCAATGGCAATTTAAAAATAGGCAGTCTTGCAATCGAGCCTATTGAGGCTGTCCATGGGAATGGAAAGGTCACAGGATACAGGTTTGAGAAATTTGCTTATGTTACGGATGCCAGCGAAATCCCAGAAAAATCATTAGAAAAGCTAAAGGGATTGGACGTGCTTGTGCTTGGGGCGCTCCGATATACTCCTCACGTAAAACATTTCAGTATCGATCAGGCATTACACATCGTTAGACAATTAAAGCCGCAAAAGGCATATTTTACCCATATGTGTCACGATATTGAACATGAGAAGGACAGCCGTAAACTTCCTGCGGGGGTTGAATTTGCCTTTGATGGGCTTGAGATCGAACTTTAAATAGTATACATTCACCGCAAAGGACGCGGAGATCGCAAAAAAATATATCCAAAATACTTTAATACGGTCTAATAATGGTTATATCTGTTAGTTGTTTGAAGTGTTTATCGTTCAAAGTTGCAATGGGAACGTTCTTTTCATACGCAGTAGCTGCGATAAGACAATCCAGAAAACCAACTCCATAACTCAAGTGAAAATTCTTATACCATTCAAGCCCCAGTTTACAACACTTGGAACTCAAATAAATTACTTCATATTCTTTAAGCTCACGATCAATCTTCTTCTGCTCATTTTTATTACGACATCCCGCTATAAGTTCTGCTACAGTAACGACCGAAATCAGTCTGTTCTCATTTTCTATACCATCGAGCCAATTCTTAGATTTCTCTATTCCCCGCAA
>MHZD01000087.1 GCA_001828645.1 Planctomycetes bacterium RIFOXYC2_FULL_41_27
TACAGTTATGCAGTTTGAAAAACGAGCATAAAAAACAAGAAGTTGATGGATAGTAGTACGAAGCATTACTGGTCGAGTCTATGTTGATGCAAGTCCATTATGACTAAGAGTCGCATTACCATTCCGAACCATGTGCTGAATTTATTTCGGCATTGTTTCAGAATCTATAATAAGATTGAAATATTTAAACATTGTAACAATTTAGCTCTTTGAAAAAGGTAGCGCCGATCCATTGTGGTCGGCATTGTGCGGGGGATAAACCACCCGCGCTGCGTATTCTGTTTTGTTCGGATTAAATTCAAATGTATGGTTTTTCAAAGAGCTAAATTGTTACTAAACATTTAATTAGTGTTAATTTGTGGCTAAGTAGCGAACCAAACCTTTTAAAAAGGCTTCTATAAAAGTAAATTTAGACAGGTGAAAGTGATTTCTGGATGGAGTATTTTGGCGTCGTTCGTAATGTTAATTGTGTCTTTCGTCTGTTATGCACAAGAACCTCAAGAATCTCCAAAAGAGTTTCCGTATAAAACATGGCGATTTTTATATGAGGAAAAATGTTCAAAATGTCACACCCTTGAAAGGGTGTTTGCCGAGCATAAGACAGAAGACGAATGGCGAGTTTGCGTTGCAAGAATGATACAGAAAAGCCCATTCTGGATTACAGAAGAGGTGGGTAAACAGATCATCGATGAGATCACAGGGAAACAGAAGGATACTATTATTTTTACCCCTCAAAAGAAAACATATGCTGATGCCCAATTGCTATTTATTGATAGGTGTACCAAGTGTCATTCAACGACTAGGATACTTAAAGAAGATAAGACAAGGGAAGAATGGAAGGAAACTGTGTTAAGGATGCGCGATAATGCACCTGAACAATTTTCTGATGAAGATATTCCAGTTCTTACAGAGTTTCTTATTGAAAGGGGTCTGCTATTACGTGAGGATATTGCAGCGCAGATAATGGTGGAAAAATGTATTGTATGCCACGAAGATGAGAGAATACTTTTGGAGCGAAAGTCCAGAAAAGATTGGGAAAAGTGTGTTGCTGATATGCGAGCAGAAGTAAAATACAGGCTTAAAAAGGACTGGTTTACAAAGGATGAATTTGATCTCATCGTTAACCTGCTTGTGAAGACCCAGGGGCTTTAGGTAGTGAACAGGTCAGTTGATTGAGGAAAGCAGGGTAATCATATCTATGAAAGAAAAAAGAAGACCCGATAGGCTAGATTTAGAGTCTATTAGAAACCAGATACTTGACTTTGCGTGTGCCAAACACGATTTTAAACTGGAGTCTGAGGACTTTCCCTTCGATGGAAATTGGAACGGGGTGTTTCTGGTAAAATTTAAGGACAATTCTGGGGAAGAAAGGCTGTATTGCGAGGCTCCGCTGGGCGAGCACTTTATCAGGTTCGGACTGGATTTGGAGGTTGATGAAAAGGTCTGGCTACAGGAGTATGAGAACATCTTCCGCGAGGCGTCTGGATACGACGTGGCAATTTACCCATCTCTAGCACAGGAAGGCGGGAAACGGCATTGCCGGCTTTCCATACGAACATGGATTCCTAGTTTTGGGCAGCGTATCTTTGGCCTGACTCTCTCCAATCTCATGGATTGTAAAAGAGCAATTTTA
>MHZD01000088.1:0-101 GCA_001828645.1 Planctomycetes bacterium RIFOXYC2_FULL_41_27
TCAAGAAGATTGTAACTAAATTGCCTAAACCAATATTTTTTGGTGTTGTATTTTTTGCAATCATCGCTATTTCACATCCACAGACAAGGTATTACAAAGAA
>MHZD01000088.1:172-1766 GCA_001828645.1 Planctomycetes bacterium RIFOXYC2_FULL_41_27
AGAGACCATCAAAAAGATCGTTGGAGATTTTATAAAGAAAAGGCCGAATGACCTTATCGGCATTACCATTTTTGGCACGGATGCAGCCCTCATTGTTATACCCACGATGGAAACTCAATTGCTTGAAAGGTCTCTGGAGCGTGTGCAGGCATCCCAGGTTGGTTATCAGACTTCTATCGGAGAAGGTCTTTTTACGTCCATTACTGCAATGTTTGAAAAAGAAATAGGAAAAAAATTTACCATCAAAGAGTTAAGAAAAGGTATAAATAAAGAATACCTCGACGATTATGCCATTTCTTTTGTAAAAGAAATGGAGAAACGGCAGGTACTCAAAAACAAACTCATCATCCTGTTTACCGACGGGATATACAATATCGGTATTTCTCCCGACAGACCACTTCGGCTGTTGAAGAGGATGGGAATTAAGGCGTACGTAGTGGCGGTGAAGGCGTCTGACGTTACCGGTGTAGACCCGGAAGTTGCCGCCCAGCATATTGAGGAATTAAAAGAGGCCGTTGAGTCAACAGGCGGAAAATATTTTCATGCAGAGAATTTTGAAGAAGTCGCCAGATTTTACGACGAGATCGACTCTATCGAAAAAGACAAGATTGTCATAGAAACCGTTTCAAAGAAAAAGAATCTTTTTGTTTATCCCGCCTGTGTCAGTCTTTTTTTTCTTCTGGTTTCTGTTTTTATAGAAAATATTTGGATACGAATTCCATAGCACATGATCAAAGGTTTTCCTGGCTTATTTCGAAATAATGCATTAAGTTCATTGTATAGGAATTTTCATTTTATTCATGCGGTTTTTAGGGTGGTGTGAAGTGTAAAATCCCCCTTAGAAAAGGGGGCTAGGGGGTTGTAAAATAACCTCGGAAAAATACAACCCCCTGAATCCCCCTTTATTAAGGGGGACTGCGTAGGCCTAACTTGTTACAGGAGGAAATTATGTCTTTAAAAAATCTTACCAAATTGTTTCTTCTGATTCTTGCCTGCTGCTTGATGTTGTATGGCTACGGCTACTACAAAAAATACAATACCATAGCACGACTGGAGGAAAAGATTAAAATGGGAAGATACCAGGTTGCCCTGGGTGCTATCCAACAATTAGAGAATTCATTAACGTACAGGATTTTAAGCAAAATACGAAAAGAAGACCCTGTAATTGCTTATAATAAAGGAGTATTGTATACCCTCATGGAAAACAGGAAAAAGGCGAGCGCTGAGTACCGAAAGGCTATGGAAACAAATGATCCTGTGTTGAAGGCACGAGCGATTTATAACAATGCGAATCTCATTGCGACTGATATGGATTTTTCCACTGCTGCCATGCAATATGCGGAAGTATTAAAAATTGATGCAAACGATTTCCAGGCGAAGAAAAATTTGGAAAGAATGAGACTGGGTGAACAGCAGTTTAATACCATGTTTACCCCGGAGCAACAGGAGCGTGAAGACAGGATAGAGGCCTTGAAACTTATTCCGTGGGGCACAAAGTACAAGTATAGCGGAGAGCAAAAAATCCGATGGTAATTTACAAAAATACGTAATAACACACCGCAAAGACACAGAGGGCGCAAAGAAAGATAGCAAG
>MHZD01000089.1:0-7682 GCA_001828645.1 Planctomycetes bacterium RIFOXYC2_FULL_41_27
CTCTATAACATTGATGACCTTCAATCTGTGGTAAGCCAGAACGTAGACGAACGAAACAGAGAGGTAGAAAAATGTCGTGTACTCATTGAGGAAGAGGTAGAGCACTTCATGGCACGGCTCGAAGAAATGAAAATAGAACCGGCGATCACCCACCTACGCAATCATTTCCACACTATTGGAAAAGAAGAACTGGATCGCTTAAAACCCAAGTTAAAGAACTTAGACAATGGAGACTGGGAGCAGGTCATTTATACCATGGAACGCACCATCAACAAACTCCTCCATCATCCCGCAAAGGTAGCCAAACAAGAGGCAAAGAATGGCGGCGGTTACCGGTATGTGGAGACCATAAAGAAATTATTTGGCATATTCCATCACACCGAACATTCGCAGCATAAAGAGAAAACCGAATAACAATTCATAATTGTTGGAGGCGTGGAATGAATACTTCTGCGATTGAAACAGATATTCCAAAAGCTGAAAACGTAAAATTGACAGATGATACTTTGAGCGTTGATCTGAACGATGGAAGAACAATATCCGTCCCCCTTGAGTGGTTTTCACGTTTGGTTCATGCCACGGTAGAGGAGAGAAATAATTGGAGACTCATAGGCAAAGGTCATGGTATTCATTGGGAAGATATTGATGAAGATATAAACGTAAAAGGATTATTAGCGGGCAAACCATCAGGAGAGAGTCAGGTTTCGTTCAAAAAATGGTTAAGTCAAAGACAGTCACATCTCACAAATCGTTCCAGTGGACGACGCAAAAGTCACCGATGAAATCTGTCGTGATGCTCGGAACAGACCCCGCATACCACGCCACATAATGATAAATTTTATTTCATGAGAGAATGTATTCTTTTGGTATCCAGCAGCGCCTTTTCCATCGGCACAAGGGGCGTAATCTCTATATCAGTAAAAAACGGGAAGAGAGGGAGTTTTGAAACGATTTCGTCCATTTCTTCGTTGGACTCAGCATCGATAATGGCGGCAGCTCCTCTCCGACCTGAAAGCTTTCCACCAGCTAATATCTTACCGCGCCGTTGGAATCGTGAAAAATATTCCCACTCCCGTATCACATAACCCAAAAAGTCTTTTACAGGCATCTGTGGCATTTGTTTTACCTCAACCTTTAAAAGAAATAACATGTTCTTTTACCTCTCCATTTCATTATAAAAGTTAACTCACCGCAGAGGCGCAAAGGACGCAAAGTTTCTTTTAAAGACTAAAAACAAACAACTCTTACACACTATTTTTCAGCGGGTCAATTTATTACTATAGTAATTCCTTTGCGCACTTTGCGTCTTTGCGGTGAACTAATATCAATATTCTAAATTGCTAAACCACCATCTACACTAATCACATGCCCGGTGATATATCTGGCATTGTCAGACAACAGGAATACAGCTGTTTTGGCAACATCTTCGGTCTTACCAAATCTTCTCACGGGAATCATCTCGATTATCTTATCTTTGTATTCCTGGGGCAGGACTGCCGTCATGTCGGTTTCAATAAAACCGCAGGCAATGGCATTCACGGTAACGTTTACCTTTCCGACTTCCTTTGCAAGCGCCTTTGTAAAACCGATCATGCCGGCCTTTGAGGAAGAATAATTTACCTGGCCTGCCATCCCGATTATTCCACTCACAGAGGTTATATTCAGGATACTGCCGTACTTTTGCTTAATCATCTGGGTAATGACTGCCTTAGAAAAATTATAAACGCTCTTTAGATTGGTATTGATGACGTCATCCCAATCATTCTCTGCCATCAAAGCCAGGAGTTTATCGCGGGTAATACCGGCATTATTTACGAGGAAGTCAATTTTCCCAAACTTATCTTTGACCTCTTTCACCATATTCTTGGCGCCCTCAAAACTGGCTGCATTTACTTGAAAAGAGAGGACTTTCACACCCATGGATTCAATTTCTTTTGCCAGTGCATTAGCTGCATCGGCGCTTTTACTGTAATTAAAGACGATGTTGCAACCGTTCTTCGCCAGTTCCAGCGCAATTGCCCGTCCTATGCCTCTTGTGCCACCCGTAATGATTGCTACCTTATCTTTAAATTCCACGTAATATTCCTCCTTAATAGTAGTTTTCAGTTATAAATTTAATATTCAAGAAAATCAAAAAGCCACAGAGGCCACCGAGTTCTCAGAGATGTTTTCTGTATCGTCTCTGTGTGCCCTGTGGTCGGAAGTTACTGAAAATCTAATTTGTAGAATTACTTTTGTGGTATAGTAAAGAATCGGATTTTGAAATGCAAGGCAAAAAATATCTGGAGTGTTATGAAAATAGGAGGAATAGAATCTGAAAAATCTATGCAATCTGTGGTTTCAATGTATCTTATTTCTCTGATGCCTTCCTTGTCAGTTTTAAACGCATCATCTCAGCAAAAATGCCAACTTCGTATTCGATACCTTTCAAAATGTCGTTTTCTACGGCATAATTGATACACTTCTTCATTTCCTTGAGCGCCCTTGCATCCCGTTCCAATAAAGTCTTTGCCGTGTCAATGGCCTGATTTAGTACTTCTTTATGTGGTGAAATCTGGTTGACAAGACCCCACTCAAGAGCCGTCTCGGCGCGGATCATCTTTCCCAGGAACAGCATTTCCTTGGCGCGGGCAGCGCCGATAAAACGCGGTAAACGCTGAGTACCACCCAGACCGGGAATAATGCTGAGTTCAGGCTTTGCTTCCGGTAGGCTAAAAAAGGAAAGTTCGGATGCAATACGCAGGTCGCACAGCATGGCGAGTTCCAGACCTGCGCCAATGGTAACGCCATTAATAGCCGCTATAACAGGTTTTTTGCAATTTTCAATTTCCACGAACATCTCATGAGAGCGGAGGAATCGTTCATAGTTCTTTTCGGCCACCAGACCGGATATCCATGAACCAAAAAGTTCGTCTCGATCGGCGCCGTCGCTGAATACCCCTCTGATTTTACTGGCAATAATGATAGCGCCGATTTTATCATCACCCTCGTACTGATCCATTTTATCGTAGATGGCGTCGAGAAGCCATGAACCTATGGAGTTTCGCGGCGGTTTTTTCATGTAGATAATGCCAACGGCCTTGCCATTATCTCCAGAAATTTCTTCAAATTCGATGTGGTTATAACCGGAGTTATCACCACGATTCATGCGGATGTCTTTCATCGTTCAAAACTCCATCTATATTACCTTTTAACAGCGAGTCACACCGCAGAGGACGCGAAGATCGCAGAGACATTGGTTATGAAATCGAGAGGTTAGGAAGATACGCAAAAGGATAATGACTCTGTAACTTCACAACTTCGTAACCTCTCAACTTCTCAACATCGCATCTTTCTAATGGTTTTCTTTGCGATCTCCGCGCACTCTGCGGTAAACCATTAACTATATCTTCAATGCTACTTGAAAACCTTCATGGATTGCTTCAAGTGCTGTACGTACTTTGACACAATCACCAATAAAGTATGTCTCCGGGAATTTTCCCTCCACCTGCTTCTGAAGTTCATTATTTGGGCTGTATCCTACGGCAACGATAACGGTATCTGCCTTGATAAAATGTTCCTGACCGTCCTTTTCGTACACCACCCCCCTATGTATCTGTCCGTTTTCGCTGTGATTATTGATAATTTCTTTTACCTTTACTTCCGTTATTTCTTTTATCCCTGCATCTTTTAGTTCGTTGAGGATAACCCATCGTGTGGAAAAGCCAAATCCTCCCCCAACCTTTCTTTTCATTTCCAGCAGGGTGATATTCCTGTTTCCCTTCGAGGTATATTCAACAATGTCTGCAGCGTCAAGCACCTTATGTTTAAGGAGAAAACAGGCAACATCTGGCCTCATTGCCCCCTGTTTGGCCACATACAATGCCACCTCACACCCAATCGTTCCACCGCCAATGATAACAACATCCCTCCCTGTCGTTATTTTCCCTTCCAACACAGTACTGGCGATAGAAACATTTTCTCCTTTTATTCCCCGGAGATTGAGCATTATTGGGCGTCCACCTGTAGCTACGATTATTACATCAGGGTGTTCTTCCTCTAATGTCTGTAAATCTGCCTCTTTTCCCATTTTTATGGTTACTTTGAGCTTTGAAATTTGTCTTTCCAGATACGATATGATATTTTGTATTTCTTCTCGTCCTGGAGGAATATAGGCATATCGTAATTGACCGCCCAGTTGATTATTCTTTTCGTACAGCGTTACATTGTGTCCCCTCAATGCCAGGACACGGGCTGCCTCCATACCACCGGGTCCGCCGCCCACAACCACAATCTTTTTTGGCTTACCTGCTGTGGTTATCTTATATTCACCTTCATGTCCCACCATCGCATTGTATGTACAGGAAACGGGTTTAAAGTTTAATAAAGAATCAAAGCAGCCCTGATTGCAGGCAATACAAGTTCTGATGTCATTAAACTGTCCGTTTTTGTATTTATTCGGCAGTTCAGGATCAACAATGAGTGGTCTACCGATTGACACCATGTCTGCCTGTTCATTATCTAATATTTCTTCTGCCAATTTGAGGTCGTTTATCCGTACCGAAGCGATCACGGGAACTGTTAACTGAGATTTAATCTTCGCAGAAAGATATGCATAAGCCATCCTTGGAATAGACATCAACATAATGGGGGTCTTGCTTTCATGCCAGCCGGGAGAGACGTTAAAGGCGTCAGCGCCCGCCTGTTGTAATATTCTAGCAATTTCAACACTTTCTTCTATCTTGAGCCCTTCCTCTACAAGGTCATCCCCTGACATTCTAAAGATGATGGGATAATCCTTCCCGACTGTTTCCTTTATCGCAAGAATCATTTCCTGTGCAAAACGAACCCTATTTTCAAGGCTCCCTCCATATTCATCGTTACGTTTATTGGTGGCCTTTGAAAGGAATTGATTAATGAGATATCCCATCCCGCCGTGAAGCTCCACGGCATCGAAACCAGCTTTTTTTGCCCTGAGCGTGGCGCTGACATAATTATTAATAACTGTTTTGATCTCCGGAATTGTCAAAGCACGTGGTTCCTGTTTGATACTTCTATATGCCACTGCAGATGGCGCGACAGGTTGCATTTTTGTGAAAAAGGATGAGGCGCTTCGACCGGCGTGAAGGAGTTGTGCGGCCACACGAACGTCATACCGATGGATGGCATCGGTTAATCTTTTTAATCCAGGGATAAGTTCATCCTTATCCAGCCCGATTATACTCTTCCATACCTTGCCATTAATTTCTGGATAGCATCCTCCCACAACAATTAAGCCCACGCCTCCTTTTGCCCGTTCTCTATAAAAATTGATAATCCGGTCATTAATAGTACCATCTGAAGTAAATCCGAGGTCCATAGCAGACATAATGAGTCTGTTTTTTAACGTTATTTGACCGATATTTATTTTTTCAAATAGTTCGCTCATAACTTGTCTAAAATTATTAACGGTGGTATTTATTGAGGCTGGCCATTACCGGTGTTCATTCAACAACGAGAACGCCTATGGCGAGGTAAACTATACTATGATGTGAAATTTAGAGTCCCCTGTAATTCTCCTTGTTTTAGGCATGTTGGAATTATAAGTATCGTAATAATCTTTGTCAAGTTTATCCTGAAAAGTGAACCCCGTTTCATAATTATTATTTTAACAGGTATGTCTTTCTGATTATCCCAAAAGAACCGAAGGAAATGAACTCTTGACAGTTTATCTCATCCAATTATAAGATAACATCTCATAGTGTATTCAGGAAAGTTGACAACTTAGTGTCTTCGTGACTTTGTGGCGACCTTGATTGAAAAGAATTTGGTTTTGTCAGTAGATTCCGCCATATTTCACCCTTTTTATTTAACGTCGATTTTCATTGCTTCCAGTAAATCAAGCAATTGCTGCAGGACATCTTCTTTACCGTTACTTATGAAGGCAAGAAATTCTTTTTTGGTCATGTTTTATCAATTTGCACAACGACAAAACTCAATGGCAGCAATGGAGCGCAGCGGAATCCACGTCAAGTGTAGCGACTTGTTAGCCCTTTAAATTTTTCTTTCAACTGAACTATAAAGATTTTTCCATGCGTTTTGTTTGATCCTGAATTTTGTCCCATGATTATGTCCAGTTCTTGCATCGAAATCGACAAAAGCTTGTCCTTCTTCAAGGCATTTTATAAAACCACTAATATCAAAACCAGACATAACATACAATTCGTTAAATTTGAAATACTCATGTCGGTTTTCTATTTTCCTTTCGGATACCACATAAAAACAATTTTTGATTTTAGCTCCAATTTCATATTTCAAATCATCAAGCCCCCAGTATGGCTCCGGTTTTAATGAGCCTAAACCAGCTTTTCTTTCAACATCATCCATCCATTTTCTGATGGAATTATTCTGTTTATCGGCGTGATTAGAATCAAAAATAAACTTTAACTTATTTTCGTTTTTATCAATAACAATGCGAAATCCTCTGTTAGTAAACCCTGTAGCGTATGTTGTCGAACGGAAGCTCATTTCTGTATCGGGATATTTTTTTCCAGCTTGTTCATGAGGCCATCCATACAAAGGCAGAAGTATTTGTGAAACAATTTTTGATGCCCGAGGTGAAGGCTCAATATGCTTTAATGTTACAAGGGAGGTACTACCCGCTCTTTGTCCTTTCAATTCCCATTCTCGCGCATTTGGGATCGGCAGGTTGTTCTCTTGAATGCCGATCAAGTCCTCTAAAGTGTGCCAACTCCACCAGCATTTCCATGACGTGTATTTTTAATCCTAATTAACTCTAAGTGTTTCCATCAGCTTAAGACTTTTATGTAATTGCATTTGGATAGTAAATTTAAACCCTTCTGGTGTTAAATAGACATTCTGGTCAGTTTTAGCCAATAGGCCTAAATCAACCGCATAATTCGAATACATTCTTGTTGCATTATATTTTGCCTTGTCAGTTTGCCAGTCAAAAAACTTTCCGGAATGATATGTGAAATACTCATAAAGGTGACTCATGGGGACAGGATAAGTATTTTTTGATAATGCAAAGGTAGCTTCAACAACTGATGCTATTCCTAAGATTACAGAAGATTCATAAGGATTTTGTATAACAAAATATTTTATTAATTCTGCCTGTTCTTCGCTTAATCTATCCTGATAAGTCAAATCTCTTGCTTCAAAATATTTTTCTCCTAATTCAGATAAGGAAATTGTATCAGAATTTGGAATCCAATTTATTAGTCTCAACTCGCGCGCAAATTTTATTTTGTTATAAAGAGTCTTTTTAGAACCTTTAACAATATTTTGCAATTCTTTAATGCTGATAGACTCTTTTAGTTCATAGATGAATTTGTTGATTAAATGAATATTCCATATTCCAATATCAATCGGCTTAATCTCAACAAAAGAAGCAATAGGCCTGAGATTTTGATAGAAATATTTGAGTATCTCTTCAGGGTTATAGTCAAAACATAAAACCCCTTCTTGTGTGCCATGTTTCTTTTGATTTTCATTAATTGAAGGGCAAAGTAAATAGGGTTGAATTTCGCATTGTAATAATTTCCCCATTTTCTGAAAATCAATTAAATCTTGCTTATATTTCAAAACTTGTTGAATAAACTTTGTA
Source organism: Planctomycetes bacterium RIFOXYC2_FULL_41_27 (assembly GCA_001828645.1). GTDB lineage: Bacteria > Planctomycetota > Brocadiia > Brocadiales > Brocadiaceae > Wunengus > Wunengus californicus. The sequence goes on from MHZD01000089.1 coordinate 7,586, forward strand.
TGGAAAGTCGTTACTTTAAGCTCAATTAGAATAAGTTTTGTCTTGAATGCATAAAGAAGATCGAGTCTTCCTGAAGGGGTTAATATTTGACGACCCA
>MHZD01000089.1:7741-7874 GCA_001828645.1 Planctomycetes bacterium RIFOXYC2_FULL_41_27
AAAATATCTTCGATTTGTATTTCTCTTATATCCATTTTAATCGTCTAAATACGGATAAAATTTCTGTTCATCTGTAATCTTCATCCTCTCAACTATCCACTCCTTTATTACGTCTCTAATTTCACCGATTACT
>MHZD01000090.1 GCA_001828645.1 Planctomycetes bacterium RIFOXYC2_FULL_41_27
TACAAGAGAACGTGGCGTTAGCTGTTCAGAATCTTTTACGCTTAACCTCTCCTGCACGGTTCTTCTCAATTTCAGAAATCCCTTGCGCAATTCTTCACCCGCCAACTCATCGATAGACCGAAGCCTTCGATTGCCCAAATTATCAATATCATCAATAGATACACCGGGTTCACCTTTGCGTAATTTCATTATGTACCGTATAGCTTCTACATAATCTTCCTTTTGTAATGTCATTACGGCTTCGTTAATATTGTGCCCTAATTTTCTATTTAATCTAAATCTTCCGACAGACCCCAGTCGATATCTCTTCGCATCAAAAAACTTATCATAAAATAGCTGCTTTGCTTTCTCTACTTGTTGGGGATTTCCAGGACGAAATCTCACATAAATCTTTAACAGTGCATCTTCATGAGATTTTGTAAAATCCGATTCCAACGAGTCCAATATCAGCGGATCTTCCAACTTCTTGATTACTTCGATTTTTTTAATCTCCAGATCAGTAATCGCTTTTATTGTCGTATCGGAGATTTGGCGGCCCGCCTCCAATACAATCTCTCCTGTTTGAGGATTCACAATCTTGTCGACGGTGTGCCTGCCTCTTAATTTCGTAGCAGAAGAATAATCTGAAATCTTTACAATTTCTGTTTCGTAGAATAGCCTAATAATGTCTTCGTCGTTTGTATACTCATCTGACAATGCCCTAAGAAAACAAGTAGCAGGTAACTTTCCGCTCTGGTCAATTTTTACGGTAAGAATATCCTTCTTCCCTACCTCCAATTCAATCCAGCTTCCTCTCTCTGGGATAATTCGACATGAGTGTAGCCTCTTTTCGGCGTGAAACTCCTCGATAAAATCTATACCGGGCGAGCGGTGTAACTGTGTTACAATTACTCTTTCAGTACCATTAATAATGAATTCACCACCACCAATCATTACAGGCATTTCACCCAAATAAACCTCTTCTTCAATTGGTTCCGCTTTATTTAGCCGCAACCAAATCCTAAATGGACGTCCGTAGGTCAGGCGTAATTGCCTGCATTCATCCTGACTATACCGTGACTTACCAAGCTCATATTTGATGTAATCAAGTGATAATGTCCCATCGTAATTACTCACGGGGAATATTTCTCTTAATATCGCTTCTATACCATAATTCTTCCTTTTGGAAGCAGGCACATCAGCTTGTAAAAAATCACGATATGCTTTTGTCTGAATCTGTACGAGGTTTTGGATTTCTATAACATCCTCAACCTTGCTATAATTACGAATTTCCATAGTTTCCTACTTTTTAAAGTGAAAGGACAAGGACCTACCTATTACTTGATTTCTACTTTTGCCCCTGCAGCCTCAAGTGCTTTCCTTATCTTCTCTGCATCTTCTTTTGATACTCCTTCTTTAACAGTCTTGGGGGCGCCTTCTACTAAGTCTTTAGCTTCTTTTAATCCTAAATTCGTTTCTGCTCGGACAGCCTTAATTACCTGGATTTTATTTGCACCTCCGTCCTTTAATATTACATCAAAGGTTAATTTTTCCTCTGCCGCAGGAGCCTTGCTCTCTGCCGCCACTGCTGCACCTGCTGGTATCGCAGTTACTGCTGCCGCTGAAACTCCGAACTTCTGCTCAAAAGCCTTTACGAGTTGCGCAGCTTCAAGCAACGTCATTCCTGCCACCATATCGAGCACCTGTGCAATTTTACCAGAAGGCTCAACTATCTTCTCTTCACTTACCTGCGTCATTTTTATCCTCCTACCTTTTAAGTAATCCCACAAAAACTATTCACTACTTTTCTCTTTTTTGTCTTTAATTGCCTGGAATACAGTAGCCAGGCCACGTAAAACAGCATTAAACGAACTCACAACTCCAACGATGGGGGCGTTGATACCAGTAATTATTTGCGTACGAAGTACAGGCATAGTTGGTAGTTTTGCCAGGTTCTTTATATCATCTGCGGAAAGCATAGCTCCGTCAACAAAACCACCACGTAAACCGAAAGCTGGTATTTTTTTTGACCAATCAAATGTTTCTTTTGCCATAATTACCGGATCATCCTCACTAGTTGCTATGGCAGAAGGACCTGTTAGAAGGTTTACAATCCCCGCAATCCCAATCTCTTTAAACGCAATTGCTGCAAGCGAATTTTTAATTATTTCTAGATAAATTTTCTTTTTACGTAAATTTTTTCTCAATTCATCGAATTGTAACGAGTTTATCCCCTGATAACCAACTACCAGGTAATTATTCGAATTACGGTATCGAGAAACCATTTCTTTTACTATGAGTTTTTTTAGTTCATTTGCCATTGCTCTATTTACTTCCCTTCACAGTATTTCTTACTTAAACCTGTAACAATATCCCAGGGCTCATGGTTGAAGACACTGAAACTTTTTCTACAAACTCCCCCTTTGCTGAGGAAGGACGTGAGTTCACGATATGCTTGACAAACGTATTTATATTATCCTCTAAATCAGCCTCTGGAAACGAAAGCTTACCAACAATGGCATGCACATTTCCACCGGCGTCAGTTCTATATTCAATTTTACCTGCTTTAAATTCTTTTACTGCAGTTTCGATATCCTCGGTTACTGTTCCCGATTTTGGCGATGGCATCTTACCTTGTGGTCCGAGCACCCTCCCTAGCTTACCTACCAATCTCATCATATCTGAAGCGGAAATTGCCACATCAAAATCTGCCCAACCACCCTCCACCTTTTTCACCAAATCTTCAGCGCCCACTTCATCTGCCCCCGCTTTTTTTGCTATCACCGCTTTTTCTCCAGCGGCAAAAACAATAACTTTAAAGCTTTTACCTATACCCTTTGGTAATGAGATGGATCCCCTGATAAGCTGGTCCGATTGCTTTGGATCAATACCCAATTTCATTGCGACTTCAACGCTTTCATTAAACTTTGCGGGTTTAAACGACTTTAGTAATTTAACAGCCTCAGTTATCCCGTATTTTTTCCCTGAGTCAACAACCTTCATGGATTCTAAATATCTTTTACTTTTTTTTGCCATATTATTACTTCCCTTTAAAACTACCCGAAGAACACACAGGAAACTTAATCAACCACCTTAATCCCCATATTTCGGGCAGTTCCCTCTATTATTTTAACAGCTGCGTCTAAATTGTCTGCATTCAAATCTGCTAGTTTTTTTGTCGCAATTTCTTTCAATTGTTGCTTGTTTACCTGTCCGACTTTCTGCTTGTTCGGTTCCGAAGAGCCCTTTGCGATACCAGCCAGTTGTTTTAACAATACAGATGCTGGCGGAGATTTTATAATAAAAGTAAATGATTTATCTTTAAAAACGGTGACCTCTACAGGCGTTACCATACCCTGCAAATCCTTCGTTCTATCATTAAACTGTTTAACAAATTGTCCTATATTCACTCCATGTTGACCAAGAGCTGGTCCTACCGGTGGTGCCGGCGTTGCCTGCCCTCCCGGACATTGTAATTTAATCTTTGTTAAAATCTCTTTTGCCATTTTATGCTCCTAGTATCAAATAGCCTCAACCTGCCAATATTCCAATTCAACTGGAGTTGCCCGACCAAATACCGTTAACATTACTTTTACACGGCCACTCGCAGGTAACACTTCCTCTACGGTCCCATCATAATTTTCAAACGGACCTTCTTTGACCCGGACTTTTTCACCCTCATTAAACTCTATTTTTGCACGAGGCTTTTCTTCTTTGTGCTCTGCCTCATATAATAACTTTTCGACCTCATAAGCTGTCATTGGTACAGGTTTGTTTTGCCCGCCAATAAAGTCACCAGCACCAGGTGTTTCTCGAATCAGAAACCAAACCTCCCTAGGTATCTGCCCGTGTTCATCAACTTCTACTTCAGCAATTATATAACCTGGATATATTTTTTTCTCGGTTATCTTTTTTTCCCCACCTTTTATTTCTGATACTTTCTCGCTGGGAACCAAAACATTCGATATCAACCCCTCTAAACCCCCAGCCTTAATTCGCTCTATCAAACCTTGCTTGACTTTATCCTCTTTATTGCTTTGTACACGCAAAACAAACCACTGTTTGGGCATCTAATTAACCTACAGAAAATATTTTAAAATAGTTTTTATGTACTGCCGTATGTAAAGAATCTAATTCAATTTTTAACTCGGTAGGAATTTAAAGAGTTGATAGTTCTGAGGAATCTCTCTAATTCAAAGCAAAGTAAGTGTTACATGCGGATCATGTACTACCTATCTCTTCACCCAAGTTTGCTAAAATTACAACACGCCTATATACTCCATAATAGTAGATACAAACCAATCGACCCCTAGAATAAATATTCCGATAACAATAACCGACACAATTACAACTGCCGTTGAACCGACTAGCTCATACCTCGTAGGCCAGAAAACCTTCTGAAGCTCACCTTGGGTATCTATCAAAAAACCTATTGTCTTTTTACCGCCTGCATCTAGCAGACTAATCCCCGTCTCGATACCAGCAACAAAAACACCTATCAAAAACCCCAAAAAAACAAAAAGTGCAAAAGCACTAAGCAACCCCCATGTTAAGCCAATATCGACCAGCGGAACTTTAACACTTTCAGCGATATTTGGCAAGTCTATCAAAACATTATACAAAGAAATAGAAGCAAAAAGCGCTAGCAACCCCAATGCTATCCCGACAGCAACCCTGCTATATACCCCGTGTCCTTTTCTATATATTCCGAAAAACGACATACCAAATACCCACGCCTCATTAAATATGGCAGGTCTGGAGGGACTCGAACCCCCAACAGCCGGATTTGGAGTCCGGTGCTCTACCAATTAGAGCTACAGACCTTTATTTTAGCACCAATAACAACTTAACTAAATCCAAAGCTACTTCTTATACTCTTTATGAGCTGTATGTTTTCTACAATACTTACAAAACTTTTTCAACTCTAGCTTTTCAGTCTGTTGTGTCTTTTTAGGTGTTCTATAATTTCTATTAGAACAATCTTTACATATCATTGTTATGTATTCACGCATGCAGGTATTCCTGATTGTTTATTCAATAATTTTCGTAACGACACCGGCGCCGACTGTCTTTCCACCTTCACGAATTGCAAACCGCAACCCCTCATCCATTGCCACCGCTGTT
>MHZD01000091.1:0-8279 GCA_001828645.1 Planctomycetes bacterium RIFOXYC2_FULL_41_27
GTGGTACTTCATGAAGGTTTTGCGCCCTCGAAGGAATTGGAAGAAGAGCTCAAGAAATTTATAAGGCATCGCCTTGCAGCACATGCATACCCGCGGGAAATTGAATTCTGCACAAATTTACCCAAAACCCGCAGCGGTAAAATTATGCGCCGGCTGCTAAAAGCGAGAGACCTTGGGTTGCCTACTGGGGATATATCCACACTTGAGGATTAGCTTAATTTAACCTTTAATCGAAAGGGCAAAGACGAATGTAAAAGAAGGCATTGAATTCACTGTCCATCAGGTAGAAGAACATTTTTAACAGATATAATTTTTAAATTATTTACATAAGGAGAAAGGCAAATCAATGGAGCAGACAAAATTTAATAAATCATTTTTTGATAAAGTTGAGTCAATCAGGATTAAAGACCCCCTTGCCATAGCACTGGGTGCGATGGATAAAAACGAGGTATTTGTTTTCACGTATACCGATGCGGTAAAACTTGCCGGTCATTCATGCCCTGCAGTTTCCGGTGCATATAAATTAACCCAATTGTCGCTGAAAAGTTTATACGGTAATGAAACACCAGCGCGTGGCCAAATCAGGGTAACATTTAAAGGGGGAATAGACTATAAGGTAAACGGACCAATATCGCAGGTTGTTACACTGATCACTGGCGCCGCAGGCGAGAGTGGCTTTAAAGGGCTGGGTGGCGGTCGATATAACAGGCATAATTTACTCTCCTTTGATGAAACACAGGAAGCCAGTGAAGATGCAGTGTGCACGGTAATCTTTGAAAGGATGGATACAAAAAAGAAGATCGAAACTTCTTACTGCAATTACATGCTGCCTGCTAACCCTAAAATGGGTGAGTTAATGCCTTTGGCGGTAACAGGCAAGGGGACTGACGCAGAAATAAAAGAATTCGGGGAACTATGGCATGAAAGAATTAAGACCGTGCTGATGAACCCACCAAAAGGAATGTTTGTGATTAAGGAATTAAAATAAGGGATTTATGGATAACAAAGGCGAGCGTATCGTTAAAATCAGTCAGTCGAGAGATAAATATATCTTGACGAGGGAATTTTAAAATGTATAATTAAATAACATTTGTTATAAAAAGTATATTGATACATGCAGTGAAAGGGGGTGGAAATCGGAGGAGGAACTTAATTTAAAATACGCATTGATGGTATTTAATTTATATACTTTATATCATATAAACTGAAGAAAGGAGAATGGGGTTATGTTGAAGAAGATTTTAGCAGGGTTTTTGGGTGTAGCGCTGGTCGCAGGAATTGGTATGACAAAGGCACAAGCATATCAGGTTAAACCTGCAAAATTATGGGTTACCGCAACAGCTATTGGCACACCTATTGAGGGCGCAGAAATCAAGGTTGGTGATAATACATGTACAACGGGTAAGAATGGCACCTGTGTATTCGAATTAAAACCAGGGGTGTATGAAATTTCAGTCCACGAACATGGCGGTGCAAGCGCACACACTGAAGTTACGTTAGAAGAAAAAAATATTCGGTTTATATCTTTGGATTTGGGTGCCGCCGCACTCCACCCAAGTGGACATCACTAATCGTGGTAACACGCCACAGATTTTAAAGATTTCTTAATCTAAAGGCAGTTGTTAATTGGTTCTATTAGCAACTGCCTTTTTCTATTACTGGAAGTATGATTACATTAAACAAAATACTTTGTCCGATTGACTTTTCCGCTTGTTCCACCTATGCATTAACCTACGCAATAGACCTGTCACTTAAAGACCATGCCTCTCTGTATCTAATATATGTTATAGAACCCTATATGGGTGATATGGGAGATATATTAAAACAAATCGACCTGCTTCTGGATGATAAACAGACTGAAATTCTCAAGATGCGGCTTATTAAGTTGATACCTGATAATATCCGAACAAATATTAACATAGGCACCTTCGTGGTTAAAGGTATTCCTTTTGTGGAAATAATAAAAGCCGCTAAAGACAATCAGGTAGATTTAATTGTCATGGGTACGCATGGCAAGACGGGATTGGAACATATATTAATTGGAAGTGTTGCCGAAAGGGTAATACAAAGATCTCCGTGCCCTGTATTAAGTGTAAGACTTCCAAAATAATCATTAAACCTGTTGCGATGAAGCGTAATCATGCCAAATGTCCTGGTTCAATCGAGGACGATTGAACCAGCGAAGGGGACGATTGTACCATCGAAGAAGGGATAGGTTTCAAACCTACCCTTACACAGTGCGATAAAATATTGTTGTTATTGATATTTTTCAAAAAACTAATTTATTATATGTCCTTGCTTTTATCCATTTCTCTCAGTTTTCGTATCCTTTCCAGGACAGGCGGGTGTGAGTAGTAGAACGCAGCATAGAGGGGATGCGGGTGGAGATTGGAGAGATTGTCTTTTGAAAGTTTTACTAGGGTGCTGATCATGTTTTGGCTATCTCCTGTTATCTCATACGAAAAACGGTCGGCTTCAATTTCATGCCTTCTGGAAAAATAGTTGAATATCGGAGTAAAGGGAAAGGCAACTATGGAGCCGATAAAACCCACAAGAATTACTTTCGCAAAGAAGGTGCTCTCCTTTAAATGGAAGAGATGAATGAGGGAATCGCCCTGAAATATCTTGAAGGACAGATACATTGCGATTAATGCGACAAGCTCAGAAGCGATGAGATGCTTTAAAAGATGCCGTTTCTTCCAGTGTCCCGCCTCATGTGCAAGCACTGACAGGATTTCATTGTTGTCCATCTTCTCAAGCAGGGTATCGTAAAGAATGATCCTCTTCACCTTTCCAATGCCGGTAAAATAGGCATTCGTGTGTCTGGTTCTCTTCGAGGCATCCATTTTAAAAATCCTCTTTACCTGTATGCCAACCTTTTGCATGAGATGGTGAATACCTTCCCGGAGCGTTTCATCCTCAATGGGTGTAAATTTGTTAAAGAGAGGTTCTATTACATAGGGAAAGATGTACATCATGACGATACTAAAACCAAGAAAAAGACACCATATCCACACCCACCATAAATTGGGACTTGCCTGAACAATCAGAAGCCCTGCCAATGTCACCAAAGCCAACAGGATCGTGGATATTACGAGCGATTTTATGGAATCGATTATCCACAATCTCAGTGTAGTAGTGGTAAATCCGTACTTATTTTCTATTTTAAATGTATGGTAGAGGCTGAATGGGACTGCCAGTAATGTTTCAGCATAGAGCAGGGGGAAAAAGAAGACGAATCCTGAAAGGATGAAAGATAATTTCAGGGAAGCAATCCACGAGTTGTATGTATTGAACAGATTGCAAAAGAGAAAGAGGAAGAGGATTACGGTGTGGAAAATGGAAGAAACAAACTCAAACTTTGTATTTTCAACAACGTAGTCCCGCGTTTTGCTGAGCAATGATTGGTCTATGTGTCTCTCGAACTCGGGAGGGATTGATGCCCCGTGTTTTTTTAGATAGGAAAGGTTGAGATACTTGAGCCAATAGCCTGAAAAGACTACAAGAAGATAAAGAACAAAAACGATGATAAGATATTTTCCCATAATAAAAATAATATAAGGGCGAATAGGTATGCTGTTCGTAATCCGTTTGCGATTATTCGACTAAAGTTTTTGCTAAATAATACCAACGTTAAGTATATGTTATTTCGAGCCATATAATCAACTATTTTGAAAGAGGGTTTAAAAGTATAGTGTGTAATTACGTTTTATTGTATCAGAACCCACCCCTGAATCCCCTCCCAGGAGGGGACTTTTCTATTCCCCTACTGGGAGGGGCAATGTCATCAAATTAAGGGAGTGTGTTTTTCTCTTCAAGGAAAAGCCCGAAGGGCTGACAGAGTATAGCCCAGGGCGTAACAGTTCAGCCCACCGCAAAGGCGCAAAGGACGCCCTCCCCCATGTCCCCCTCCAGAGGGGGAGAAAGGGGGAGGAATGAGAAAATACTTCACAGAAGGATTATCTTCTATAACAAAATCACAAAGTTTTCAGAAATCTTCAGCATTTACTTTCTAAAAAATACTACCTTTGCGCCTTTACGGTGAACTATTACCCCTGGGATAGGGATTTAATATTTATAAGGCCTTGCTTTTTTAGCGAAGATTTTAAATCTGTTTAATCTGCGTAATCTGTGTGCTATTTTTGGTTGTGGCTTAGCCACGCTGTGTGCCCTGTGGCTGTCTTGAAATTTCTCAATATTGAGTTAGACCTATTTCTCCATTATTGCCCGTTCAATAGTTACTGGAGTAGCCGGAACATCGCGTTGTCCTGCCTTTGACGTGGTAGAGACGCTTTCAATGGCGTCCACCACATTCATGCCTTCTACGACCTTACCGAATACGCAATAACCCCAGCCTGAAGGATTTTTCCCTTTGTGATCGAGAAAGGTATTATCTACCGTATTGATGAAGAATTGTGCGGTGGCGGAGTGGGGATCCATGGTGCGTGCCATGGCCGCAGTACCGCGTTTGTTCTGTAGCCCGTTGTTGGCCTCGTTATCTATCGGAGCACGTGTTGATTTTTGCTGCATATCTTCAGTGAAACCTCCGCCCTGAATCATAAATCCCTTGATTACCCGGTGAAAGATCGTGCCGTCATAAAATCCATCACGCACGTAGCCGAGAAAATTTTCCACCGACTTTGGAGCTGCCTTTGAATCAAGCTCCAGGGTAATGACGCCTTTGCTGGTTTTCAGCAAAACGCGCGGATTGGACGAGCCAGCCCATGCAGCTTGCGCAATACAGAATAGGATGACGATAAGTATACTTATGATCTTTTTCAAAATACTCCTCCTTTCAAAGATATTAAACGTTAAGAAATTCCAATCTGGTAGGGGTAATTCACGAATTACCATACATGCTGTAATATTTTTTCTTATTTTATCACGAAGGATTTATGGTAGCAATGCCTTTATAGATGTACCCGAATATTTTTGGGGTCTTTTCCAGGTAAAATTGGTCTAGCTTTGAAATCTTTAAGTTGCATGATTCCACGAGTTCTTTGATATTCCGGTTTAAATTACAGCCACAGGAAAGCGCCTTATTGATTGGATTCAACCGATGTTGCCATTTCTGGACTTTATAATCGGGGCTAAGACCATGTTCAGCAAAAAAGAATCGTCCCTTGGGTTTCAGAATCCTGACAATTTCTGACAAGGCTCGTTGGATATCATTGATACTACACAGTGTAAACGTACTGACGACGGTATCAAATGTTTGGCTAGGAAAAGGTAACAATTCTGCACTTACTGTATGGTAGTCTACCTTGATAGGGGAGGATTTCAACCTTTTTTCAGCTTTAGAGTGCATGTTGATGTTTATATCAACGCCTGTAATTCTACGAACACTCTCAGGATAATATAGTAAATTCATTCCTGTACCAAAGCCAATTTCTAGAATCTCTCCCTTTACCTCTGATAGTGTATCCTTGCGGCAATCAACAAGGATAGACCTGGACATGACATATTCCAGTATATGAGGGAAGATATATTTTGCGTAAATTCCCATATTCCCTTCAAGATGAAAGTTAGTGATAATTCAACAAAGGTAAATTAGCCTAAATTTATGTATTTATTGCAAAGGGGAAAACCCTTGCAAAGACGGCCTTGAGGTATCGGCCTTCTGGGAATATGGTAGAAAAGGGGTGATCCGATGATGCTCCGGTAATCTTGAAGATCTGGAGCACAACCCCCGCCTCTGCGGCAGAACGGGTCAGGATGGAAAGAAAGTCTCTCTCAGAGACCAGACCTGAGCAGGAACACGTCAATAAAATACCGCCGGGCCTGACGGTCTGCATGCCGAGCCGGTTGATATCCCCATAGGTGCGATGTGCCCGTTTGATTTCTTCGGTACAACCGGCGAGTTTGGCAGGGTCGAGGACCACGATGTCTGCCTGCATACTCTTGCTCGCCATCATGCGCAGGTGGTCAAACACATTGACGTGCTGAAACGTTACTTTTACAGAATTTAAGCGAGCATTCTCCTCAGCCGTTTCCAGTGCATCTTCATCCAGGTCAATTCCCGTGGCCGATCGCGCGCCAGCCAGCATTGCAGAAATGGCAAATCCGCCGGTGTAGCAAAAACAATCGAGCACTTCCTTGTTATGGCAATACTGCGATATGGTCAATCGGTTTTCACGCTGGTCGAGAAAAAAGCCGGTCTTGTGGCCTGTTTTGAGGTTCACCTTCATCCTTAAACTATTTTCTTTAATTTCCAGGGAATCAGGGCCTGGATAATTCTTCGCTATCTTCGAAAAATCTACTCCTTCCTTCACTGCGGTTCGTTCATCCGGACGGACAACAATTCTGCTGCCGGGATAGAGGGACTGCAATGATGATACGAGCCAGTCCATCGTTTCTACATATCCGGCTGAGTACGGCTCAACGACAAATACATCAGCAAACTTATCGATAATTAATCCCGATAGCCCATCTGCTTCCCCGTGAACGAGTCGGTAGCAGTTCGAAGTCTTGTGAATTTGCAGTATCTCTTCACGAAGCGTTTTGGCCTTTTGAAGTTTTTTGAAGAAAAATTCCTGGTCTAATAATTCAGAAATATTTTCGGTTAACAGACGGATGCCAATATTGCTTTTATAATTGTAGATACCTCTGCCAATGAAATCGCCTTCTTTAGAAATCACCTCTACCAGTGTCCCGGGTTTCAGGGGTTTTTGGGGATGGCGGATCATCCGGTTGAATATCCAGGGATGAAGGGAGTTTCGTCTTGCTTTTAGTGAAATAATCGGTAGTTCCATAATATGATTTAATGTAAAGTAGGGGCGAACGGCCGTTCGTCCCTACTTTTCTTTTGTAGTAAAATTATAATAATCCTTTACTGTTGTTTTGTGTAACGCTTCAGGGTTTTCTATATCTAATTGCCATTTAAGTGGGTTGTTATTGATGTATTCACGAATACAAGTCAATTCGGATTCGTTTCTAATAATGTGTTCGTAATAATTCCTTTGCAAAACAGGTGCGTTTGGAGTATTTCGCAAAATATTTATTTTTGATGTAATCGAGGACTTAAATCCCGCCATAAATGAAGACAACGATTTCGGTTTCATTTGTAGTGGCGAACGGCCGTTCGCCCCTACATTTATATTTGTTTCTAAAATGAATACAACAGCGTGAAAATGATTCGGCATAACCTGGTATTTGTCCAGCTTAATTTCCAAACGAATTTTTTGTGATCGTAACCATTCATTTTCAACGATCTTGCCACATTCATTTAAATTTATTTGTCCATCGATAATATGACCAAACAGACATTCGTGGTTATGTGTACATATTGTTATAAAATACGCGCCTGCTTGAGAATAATTATAATCTTTTAATCTTATTGAATAGCGACGATGGGTTTTCGGGTTATATTTAATCATGATTGTAAGAATTAGAACCATTATTTTGCAGGGGCGAACGGCCGTTCGCCCCTACAGTATCTTTGCCAAGAGCATTGATACTCCTGCGCCTGTGGAGATATTGATGAAATTAATAACTTCATTGTTCACCCATTTCCGCCGTTCGATCGTTGCCCCCAGAACACTCTCAACCGTTGTGCCAACGAACGCAGCAATTACTACAATTATTATCGATGAAAGGCTGATTAAGTGCAATAAATAAGCCTCAGCGCCAACAAGCGCTGCAGACGCAACTCCTAAAATAGTACCTTCGATAGATATTGCCCCATCCGTGCCTATGGGTACGGATTTCATTGAAGTAATCAAGATCGGTTTCTTCCCATAGATTTGCCCTAATTCACTGGAGATTGTATCGAAGGTTGCCGTGGCAAAGGCTGCCACAAAAGCAATCTTGAAGATTTCCGGAATATCGGTCAGCAAGGCCATTATAGCCATTACAAGCCCAACTCCACCTTTAGCAACTGCGTGTTTTACACTGCGCCTTCCTCTGTTTTCCTGGGCAACTGCGTGTGATGCCTTCCATTTATATTTGTGTTTGGATGACCAACTGCCAAGTGCAAAAAAGGTAAAGAGGATTAGAAAGCCACCTATCCCTAAACAGAAATATATAATTATACCAACAACAACCCCACCGATTAAGCCTGATTTACTCACTGTCTTCAAATAGTAAGCAAGTAAACCAAATGAAATATTGATAATTAGAGCAGCCATGATGCTGTGCGCATTGTCAAGTTGTTCCCACGTAATAATCGTGGTAGCATACAGGAATAGACCAGCCGTGAGTGGTACGGTAATATTGTCATTGATCTTCAGGGGCAGAGATTCTACTCCTGCCGCCACGAGAGCCGTTAAAAATCCGCAGAT
>MHZD01000091.1:8285-9971 GCA_001828645.1 Planctomycetes bacterium RIFOXYC2_FULL_41_27
GTAAGACCACGTTAATGGTGTTTGCATTTGCCATAACATGGTTTGGGCAGGGGATTGACCCAAGCTTACCCACCACATGAGAATGACAGCACCCAGTCCGCCAAAGAAGACAAAAGCAGCGCTGCCTATCCATGATTTCTCGGGATTCCAGGGAAGTTTCCTTTTTCCGTACGTCTTTCCAAAGATGTTAGAGCAGCCGTCTCCAAGGGACATAATAGCCCATGCCCCCGCCACGATGTACATTTTTTTATAAAAGAGCAGAATGAGAATAAAGACCATTATGCCATAGATGAGTTTGCCAAAGGAAAAACCCTTTTCCTGCTCGTATTCCCGGAATGCACCTTTTACAAACATCCTTGATAAAAAAAGTCCGTACATAATCCCCGTGAATGCAAAGAGGAGCGCTTGCCAGGTATTTAAGTACCTCAGCAAGATGACAAATACAACAGGTACGATGTGTTCGATCTTGCGTTTCGTTTCACTTGTCATAGGTTTTGGTATCTTAACAAAAATATCTTGACGTTTTTGACAAAAATGTAGCGCCGACCCTTCCCCGATACAAGTCGAGGACAAGCGTGGCCGGTATTGAGCTACGGATTCCGATTCGTTCGGGTTATATCATTTATTGTAGATTCTAATCGTATTTTATATCCAGTCCAGTGTCTGTACTAATCCCTCTTTTAAAGGAATGTGGGTATATCCCAACTCTTGTTCTGCCTTTTCTGAGCTAAATGCCCAGTCGTGTTTATAAATTTCGATTATGGAAGGAGTGTGTTTGGGAATTTTTCCAGATATGCGGGCAATGAGTTCATCCCATCTTGCGGACATTTTTGCAATCCAGAATGGAATGTGGCGTTGTGGGGCTTTTACTCCACTGAGTGCTTCCAATAACTTGAAAAAATTTTCCATCGAAACATTTTCTCCCCCAAGAATATACTTTTGTCCAACCTTGCCTTTTTTCATAGCCAGCAAATGGCCTTTTACCACATCTGTGACAAATACATAATTCCACAACTTGCTTCCGTCGCCAAGGATTCCCGGTATTTTTTGCTCCAAAAAATCCAGGATGATACGGACAATCAAATTCCCTTCGGTAATCTCACCCGGTCCATAAATTACGCAGGGATACACTGTAATTACGGGCAATCTTTTATCAAGATATTCCTGGACCAGTTGGTGCGCGATATACTTTGAACTTTCATAGTGGTTGTGCAAGTGGTCAGGATCGTGAAGCGTTTCTTCCGTGTTGATTTTACCGTTTGACGGGCCGATGGCCATAAAGGAAGAGGTATACACAAATTTTGTAACACCCTCTTCCAGGGCGCATTTCATGACGTTTGCAAAGCCATCCACATTGACCCGGTAAAACTCTAAGGGATTGCGCACCCACGCCTTTACCAGCGAGGCCATGTGAAATACCGTTTTACACCCTTTGATTGCCTCCCTGATCGTGCGGATATTGGTTACATCACCTGGAAATATTTTTAACCGTTTATTGTCAATCTCCTTTACATTGCTATTTTTTCTAACCAGGAGATGGACATCTTCATCAAGATAACTCAACTCCTTTACAAGTTGCTTTCCCAGAAAGCCCGTTCCTCCTGTGACAAAAATAGGCATAATAGACCAAATTATATATATAGCAAACGATATAAATTAGGCATTCGGCAACTTTTTCAACGTAGT
>MHZD01000092.1:0-6825 GCA_001828645.1 Planctomycetes bacterium RIFOXYC2_FULL_41_27
TAACGATGCCACATTATTGAGAGATATTTGAATATCTGCGTAGTTAATCAGTTGCTCAATCTTTATCCTGTTCAAACGAACCAGTTCCAACAAGGCTAAAAAGAATCCAATAATCCGATTCCTTTCACGTATTCCCTTAAAAAGATCCGTAAAGGATATTGAAGTGTGGAGATGTACCTTTTGTAAAACTACATTCATGTATTCCTGTATTGGCGTGTCGTCATACGTTACTTTCGTGGGTACATTCATCATTGTTTGTTTCATGAGGTGCGAAAACCTTTGTAAAAGGTCCCATACATTCACACCTTCCAGCAGGAGTTCTTGTCCTTTATCTTCTGTTTCAATGGGTATCTCATTGTGTAAGCGAAAACACCTTTTTTCCCACACAGCTGCCTTAGCAGCCAGGACAAGGGTGCTCTCCTTGTACCGCTTGTATTCCAGCAATTGCTTCACCAGGGACAACCGCGGGTCTTCCTCATCTTCTTCAACGCCCTGCGCCTCTGTGCGTGGAAGAAGCATATACGATTTGATATACATGAGCGTGGCTGCCATCACCAGGAAATCACCCACAATATTCATATCCAGGGTTTGCAATGCCTCCATATACTGTAAGTATTGATCCGTAATCCGCGCAATGGGGATATCATAGATATTTACCTCTTCTTTTCGAATCAGATAAAGAAGTAAGTCGATAGGTCCGTTATAAACGTCCAGGTCTACCTTATATTCGCCTGTCATTTCTTTTCCCCCATAATAAATTTTTCTTATTCTGTATGAACTTTAGTGCCCGAAGAGCTATAGCACTATACTTCGACTCAAAGGTGTCACAAGACGGAATATTATCTATCGTCGTCCTACAGTCGCAAACCCGTAAATAACTTGAGAAAGTAATGAATGGGTGGACCGAGTACCATGCTTAAAATCGGAATACCGGCATAACTCCCCAGAATGATCAGCCCCAGCAAAATAAACGGGCCGTAACGTTCGATTTCTTTATATTTCACTGCCATCCGATAGGGTAACAAGCCCTCCAGAATATGAGAGCCATCCAGCGGGAATAAAGGAATCATATTAAAAAATGCCAGCGATAGATTCATCATGACCCCCGTGAGTAATAAATTAAACAAAAAGGCAGATATGTTTATCGGTATAAATGAAGTACTGCGCAGGATCTGAAAGATTACGCCAAACAAAAATGCAGAAACAAAGTTGGAGGCAGGTCCGGCAAAAGATACGATCACGTTATCCCGGCGGGGATTTCTAAAATTATAAGGATTTACGGGAACGGGTTTTCCCCATCCAAAATGGGCAAAGACAAAACATAATGCCCCCATAATGTCAATATGGGCAAGTGGATTCAACGTCAAACGGCCTTGCAGCCGTGCAGTAGGGTCGCCAAATTTATTGGCTGTCCAACCATGGAAATATTCATGAATGGTCAGTGCATAGAGTATTGCGGGGATTGAGATGATTAGATTATTTAAGTTCACAAATACGTAAGTTCTCCCTTTCTATATTTAATTGCGGGCATCTTAACACAACGGAAATAAGTTGTCAAGCCCAGAACACTTAATTAAATCTTTACCGCTGATGATACCCTTCTTTTCTCTTGAATATAAAAGAGATGCCCACTATAATCAATTACACAACGCATGGAAATTCATCGATTTCATTTCAAAGATACGTAATTTATTTACATGCAAAAAAAACCGATACAAGAAAAATTTTTGGCCGATATTGCCTTTGCAAAAGACGTACTATTACTCGAATCGGAAGCAATTAAAAATCTGATCGACCGTCTGGATCATAATTTTCAGAAGGCCATTGATTTAATCTTTACCTGTAAAGGTCGGGTAGTAGTTACGGGCATTGGAAAGGCAGGTATTATCGGCCAGAAGATTTCTGCAACACTGGCAAGCACGGGGACGCCTTCCTATTGGATTCACTCATCGGAAGCAAGACACGGCGACCTGGGAAGGGTCGTTGCGGAGGACGTCGTCCTGGCGCTCTCCAACAGCGGCGAAACAGAGGTTGTTACACTCTTGCCTTTTGTAAAACAGATGGGAGCGAAGGTAATTGCCATTACGGGGAATAGTAAGTCTTCTCTGGCGCAGCACAGTGACGTTGTGCTTGACATCGGAAAGATTGAAGAACCGTGTCCGCTAGGTCTTGCCCCATCAGCAAGTTCAACGGCCATGCTCGCTCTGGGCGACGCCTTAGCCCTTACGATATTCAAGAAACGGAATCTCAGTAAAGAGGACTATGCGTTCTACCATCCGGGCGGAGAACTTGGCAGGAAATTACTTACGGTGGAAATGGTTATGCGCAAGAATGAAGCGAACCCTGTAACCACTGAAGATACGCCGTTGCTGGACGTTCTCAGCATTATGACTGAAACAGCAGGCAAGCCCGGCGCCGTGAGTGTCGTTGATAAACATAATAAACTGGTGGGATTTTTTACTGACGGTGACCTGAGAAGACATTTGGAAAACGGTATCTCGTTTTTGCACGGCAGCGTGAAAGATGTCATGACGCAATCACCCAAGGTCATTAACTCCCGTTGTCTGGTAGCCGAGGCTTACAAGATACTGAAAGAATACAAGATCGATCAAATTCCTGTGGTTGACGATTCTAATACGCCCATTGGCATTATAGATGTGCAGGATTTGCTGGAGGTTGGATTCTAAAATTTCCCTTTTGGACGCTGATGAACGCAGATAAACACGGATTTTTTTAATGAAAAATATAAAACTGGTCATCATAGATGTTGATGGTGTTTTGACGGATGGCGCCATCTATATTGATTCCGAAGGGCGTGAAATAAAGGCATTTCATGTATTGGACGGCACAGGCATCGCATACCTCCACCGTGCCAGCATCAAGATCGCAATCATCAGCGGAAGGACCTGCAAGGCGGTAATCCATCGGGCAAGTGAACTGGGTATTGAGGATGTATACCAGGGAGCTAAAAACAAATTAGACGCCTACGAAGAGATACTGAAGAAGTACGCACTCCGGGATGAAGAAATATGTTATATCGGTGATGACCTTATAGATCTGCCTATACTGTATCGTGTCGGGTTTCCTGTAGCGGTCGCCAACGCCTCACCCATTGTCAAGCAGCATTCGGCCTATGTTACCAGGGCACGAGGGGGATGCGGGGCGGTACGAGAGGTTGCAGAAAAAATACTCAAATTCCAGGATAAATGGCATCTCATCACGGAACGGTATCAAGAGCGCCCTGAAAAGGAAAGGAGTGAAAAATTATGAGTGGTAGAAATCCAGAAAGTTTTCAGCATACCATTAAAGCTTTTGTCAGAAAAGGGGCAGATTATTATGTGGCCGAGTGTCTGGAAATAGCAGTTGTTACACAGGGGAAAACTCTTGATGAAACAATTATTAATCTCAAAGAAGCGGTAGCGCTGCATTTAGAGAACGAAGATTTGTCTGAATTTGGTTTGGCACCTAACCCAACTCTGCTTGTGACTATGGAATTGGAACCTACAGCGAATGTTGCCTAAATTGAAAAGACTGTAGGGAAAGGAAGTTATTTCGATTTTAAATAAATTTGGATTTACCTTTCACTCACAAAAAGGCTCACATGTAAAACTCAGGCGCATTAGCACTGCGGGAGCGAAACAAACGTTAACGGTACCAATCCATGACGAATTAGATTTAGGAACCCTGCGTGTAATAATTAGACAGGCATGACGTTACATCCCGGAAGAACAATTAAGACCTTATTTTTACAGTACATAACTAAATGTTATAAATTTTCAATATTCAAGAATATCATTTTAGGAAAGAAACACATCTTTACTTTCATAACAATATGACCAAACGAAGATACATACTCATAGGTATTTCGGCAGCATGCGTACTCGCCATCATTGTATCACTGGTAATATCCCAGCCGCGAAAGTACACAAAGAGTCAAAAGGAAGGTCCTGCCTCAAAGGAAAGTCCTCAATTACCAGCAGAGGCGCATGGTATAAGCAATAAAGATTCAATCACCCAAACTGTACAGGATCTCTCTGTTCCACATTACGATGAAAAAGGGAAAGAAGTGTTAGTTATGCGGGGCAAGAGTACCTTCCTGCTGAGTAATAATGTTTATAAAATCGTCGAACCGGAAATCGAGGTGATGGACTCTGCAAGCACTGAAAATGGAACGCAGTCTGTGTTAATTACGTCCGACAGCGGGGAGATGAACAATACCTCGAATGAAGGCTATCTCTCAGATAACGTGGTTGTTCATCTCGATCCTGAAACCCAGCTCAATACGGACTATCTGAGATATTTACCCGAAAAAAAGTATGTGTATACGGACGATCCCGTTACCATTAATGGGAAAGGCGTGAAAATTGTCGGACAGGGCTGTGAGATTGACCTTATCAATAAAAAGATGTGGATCAAAAAAGATGCGGAGATGGAGATGGATGGCATCAAAAACGACCTCTTTTTTCTGTCCAAAGACATCGCTTCACACAACGATGCTCAAACTTCTCAGGAAGATACGAGTCATTCAGAGGAAAACACCTCAAAAGAAACTCCCCTCGAAAAAACCTTCATCAGGTCCAGCGGACAACTCATATTTGATAGAAACACCGATGCAAATATCATGACCTTTAACGATAATGTCGAGGTCAGGAAAGGCGGTTCAACCGTTTTTTCTGACAAACTGGTCGTTTATCTCGACCCGAAAACGAGACAAACGAAACAGGCCATTGCCAGTGGAAATGTGCTTGCATCACAGGGAACAAAAATCGCCAAAGGAAGTTTTCTCACCTGGGACGTTAATACTCAAAGCGCCATCCTGGAAGACGCTCACAAGGCTGAATTCGTCAAGGCCGACCTGAATATTGACGCCCTGAAAATGATATTCTATAAAGATGCAAGCAAGATAGACGTTCCGAGTTCCGGCAGCTTAAACGCAAAGATTAAAGGAAAACCAGGAAAAAAGAAGACCGCGGTTGCTAAAGACAAAGCCGAAAACAATATCAGCGTGAAATGGGAAGGGAAAATGAATTTCCAGGACGAGACGCGAGAGGCCAGTTTTGAAAAGGGCATCGAGGTCAAAAGAGAAGGTTCCACCCTGATTTGTGATAATCTGAATGTAACATTTAACGACCATGATTATAATCTACAGACTCTAAAGGCTACCGAAAAAATCCATATCATAGATAAAAGAGGTAACTTGTTCAGCGAGGCTGTTGGAGACCAGGCTACGTGGGATGCAAAAAATAAAGTCACTACCTTACGAGGGCAGCCATTCGCAATACTGAGAGAAGGAAATAAAAGGCAAATTCTTGCCCCGCGTGTGTTGCTTTATGAAGACGAAAATAGCATACTTTGCGAGGGCAATGGGAGTTTATACGAAAAAGGGGATGGAACCCTTCCCAAAGAAAATGGTGAAGAATCTGATATAAAGGTCAATTGGTCTGAGAAAATGCTCTATAATGATGCGCTGAAAAAAGCCAGTTTTTACGGTGAAGCAGAGGTTACGCAAGGCGGACAAAAGTTGAATGGCGACCAGCTTGATGCCTACCTGAACAATAACAAAAAAATAAATAAAATCATTGCAACCGGCAATGTTTATTTTTGCAGCAAAGGTCTGGATGGCAGTGAAGGACTGGGCTCTCTCCTCACCTGGGATTTGATTCAAAATGTAGCCCTACTGACAGGTAACCCAAAGGCAGAATTACGAAAGGAAGGATCTAGAACTTTTTCAGAAAAGGTTTATTTTGATATGGTAGGTAAACGAGTCACCTGGGAAGGCAGACCTCACTGGCAACTCATCAGCAAAGAAAAAAATAAATGAATAAAAACATGCGATATTTTCTGTCCACCATTTTATTTTTAATGTTCTTTTCGATAACCTCCGTTTTTGCTGAAGACACAAAACGGCCTGAAATCATCGTTCACCATGGCATATTGGAGGACGTTCCGGAAAATACTTTTGCCGCATTCAGGAGGGCTGTTGCATTGGGTGTCGATGGTATTGAAATTGATATTCGGCAAACAAAGGATAATCAGCTCATATTGATGTGCGATGAAACGATCGATAGAACAACTGATGGGAAGGGGCGTGTTGACCAGTTGTTATATGCCGAAATACAACAATACGATGCCGGTTCATGGCGCGGCGCTGAGTTTAAGAACGAGCAGGTACCGCTCCTTTCTGATGTGCTAAAATTTTGTAAGATTAACAACCTTAAATTGATTTTGAATGTCAAACAGACCTGCCTGGAAAAACAGGTGCTCGACCTGGTAAAGGCAAACGAAATGTCCTCACAAGTATATTTATGGGGAACACTGAGAAATTTCAACCCTGAAGATGCCGAACTCTTTGGAAAAGAACTCGTTTATGTATCTCCGGAAGAACTGATAGAAGAAAAACTAAATCTTATCCACGAAGAAAAGAAATACGTATTCACATCCTTGATCAATAATGACGACGGAAAGATGCTGAAAAAATGGGTTAAGATGGGAGTGGATGTCATCCTGGTAGATTATCCATGCGTCGCCATGGACATCCTGAATATCAACCGACACATAGTGGGCGGTAAAAAGCCATTTAAAGACAGGGAAATTAATCGTCCACAGTTAGAAGCAGACAATGCTTCCTTTGTTCAAGAAAAAGTAAAAACCTTAGTGAAGACAATGGCAGACGATGACTCCGATAAGGCAAGGAATGCCGCTTCTGCGATGATGGTGCTGCCGCGGAGATACACGGTGATACCTCTCCTAAAACTTCTTCAAAATAAGCATCCGCAGGTAAAACAAATTACCGTTTGGACGCTTGGATTTTGCGGCGATGAAAGC
>MHZD01000092.1:6834-18747 GCA_001828645.1 Planctomycetes bacterium RIFOXYC2_FULL_41_27
CACGGCGGCATACCTACACTCACTCCTGAATGATAAAAATGTTGAGGTACGGAGGGAAACAGTGCTTGCTTTAAAAAGGCTGGGTGCAACTCAATCAGCCCCCATCCTGGTTGAAACATTAAGAACTGAAAAAGACCCAGAGGTTAAATACGACATTGCAAGGACATTGGGAATGCCCAGAAACCAGAGTGCAGTTTATGCGCTGATTAATGCGCTTATGAAAGAGAAAAACTGGCATGTCAAAAGCGCCTGCATTGAGGCATTAGGGCGTATCGGCAGCGATAAGGCCATGAGCATCCTTTTCAATATCCTGATTACCGATGCAGGAGAAGATGCTGCATGGGCGCGCACAAAAGCTGCATGGGCGTTAGCCGCAATCGGCGAGAAATCCATTCCCCTTTTGACAAATGCCCTGAGGGATAATGAAGAATCAACGAGGCGCAGGGCGGGATGGGCGCTGATAAAAATCGGTAACCCGTCAGTAAAGTCGTTAATAAGTTCACTGCGCGAAATTAATAAATTTACGAGGGAACGTGTGGCGCAGACCCTTGGTTGGATTGGAGACGAAAGGGCTGTTAACTCATTACTATGGGCATTGAAGGATGAAGAACCTTCTGTCGTAAGCGCTGCGGCATGGGCATTAGGCAGGATTGGTAATCCTTCAGCTCTTTCTGAACTTCAGTCCCTGGTGAATAACGAAAATATCGATATCAGGGAAAATGCGATTGAGGCAGTTAAAAGAATTGTAGCGAATAAAGAACGGATGGCTTATTTTAAAGAGCCTGCACAAAAACCATAGCGCTGCTGTCGCAACTAAAATAACCACCCACATCCCCTCCTTGCGAAGGAGGGGATGAAGGGAAGGTTAAAAAAACTTGCCAAAACTTGTCCTCATGAAAATGGAGAAAAGAAATTTTTGCAAGGTAATAAAACATAGTTGATTGATAGGTAAATTTTCAATATTATGATATTTTTAATTTAAATTAAAAATATTAGCGAAAGGTTTTGTTAAATGAAACGCAGTATGGTATATCTTGTAGGCGCAGGTCCGGGCGACCCACGCCTTATCACCGTAAAAGGCTTAGAATGCATTAAAAAGGCCGATGTGATCATTTATGATTATCTGGTAAATGCCAGCCTCCTCACACATGCCAGACCCGTCGCAGAATTTATCTATGTGGGTAAACAGGGTGGCACACACACCCTTGAACAGGAAGAGATTAACGAACTCCTCGTGAAAAAGGCGCGGGAAGACAAAATAGTAACCCGATTAAAGGGAGGCGATCCATACGTCTTCGGGCGCGGCGGAGAAGAGGCACTGGTGCTCCGCGAAAACGATATACCTTTCGAGGTAGTCCCTGGCATTACCGCAGCCATTGCAACGCCTAACTACGCAGGCATTCCTGTCACCCATCGTGACTGCACCTCCACCTTTGGGCTAATCACCGGACACGAAGACCCCACAAAAGACGAAAGTTCCATTGACTGGGCAAAGATCAGCACCGGCATTGGCACGCTCACTTTTTATATGGGGATTAAGAACCTTCCGTATATTACCGAACAGCTCATGAAACACGGGCGTTCCAAAGATACCCCTGTTGCCGTAATCCGGTGGGGAACCACTTCTCAACAGAAAACCGTGGTAGGAACGCTGGATACCATCGTCCAGAAGGCCAAAGATATAAAACCACCGGCAATTACCATTGTCGGTGAGGTCGTAAACCTGCGGGATCAACTCAACTGGTTTGAGACCAAACCATTGTTTGGAAAGACGATCGTCGTGACGCGTTCGAGGGAGCAAGCCAGCGAATTTGCCGATAAATTATACGAATATGGCGCGCATGTCATCGAATTCCCCACCATTGAAATTGCAAAACCGGATTCCATTCAGCCCCTGGACGAAGCCATAAAAAATATTCAGACCTTTAACTGGCTCGTCTTTACCAGCATTAACGGTGTTGATGCATTCTTCCGACGGCTGTTTGAACTGGGAAAGGATATCCGGGAGCTTAAAGGCATCAAGGTTTGCGCCATTGGACCCGCAACGGAAGAAGGAATAAAAAAGTATCACATAAAGGTTGATTGCAGGCCGCCCAAGTTTGTTGCAGAGTCAGTTGTGGAAGAATTAAAGAAGGTAACGGCTATAAAGGGCGAAAAATTCTTGCTGCCCAGGGCGGATATTGCCAGAAGTTTTCTACCCGAAGAGCTTCAAAAATTGGGGGGACAGGTTACCGATCTGGTGGCTTACAAGACCGTCATGGCGCAACCGAAGGACATTAATCTTATTGACAAAATCAAAAACGGTGAGATTAATATCGTCACATTCACAAGCTCATCTACTGTAAGGAATTTTATACAAATCGTCGGTGAGAAAAACATTTCAGCATTCAATGGTCACGTCAGATTTGCCAGCATCGGTCCGATTACCACACAAACTGCCGAGGAAATGGGACTCCGTGTTGACATCAAGGCTAAGGAATATACCATCCCCGGCTTGGTGGATGCCATCCTGGAAAGCGCTGCCTCCTCCAGAAAATCCTAAATGATTTTAAGTCATGTCTTTGGCAGCTTTTCACGCCACCAAGACACCAAGTCACGAAGAAAAACTGTACTAGTTCACCGCAAAGGGCGCGGAGAACGCAGAGAAAAACACTTACACAGAGAAAAATCCGTATAATTTCTCTGTCTATTCTCTAACAACCTCTGCGATCTCGGCGTTCTCTGCGGTGAGTTGAACTGTTACGAAAACAAAAAATCTGCCCCCACTGTAGAAAAGCGATAAAGGACATGTTTGGAGAGCCACTCCCGCACATACAAAAACAGGAACTTGGTGCCCTTTCTGTTCTTCTGGATCGAGCAGGATAAGAGAAAGAATATGCAGAAAATATTTTGAACTAATATTCAAAAATATATTTCAAAGATTGTTTATATTAATCTACATATACGAGTATGGAAATGTGGGTTCACGTTACAAACATGAACCCGCAAGAGGGTTTAATTATTTGTTATGCATAAGAGATACGGTTCTAACTTGCGGGAATGACAAAAAATTGGCTGTATGGCATATTATTCCTTTATTAACCCGAGTTGCGAAACGATTGCGTAAATACCCGCATCCTTCAAATAATTCGGGTCGTATTTCAGCATTTGGAAAAGGTGTTCTTTTGCCCTTTGTTTGTCCCCTTTTGTAAAATAAATTATGCCGATATTTTTGTGGGCGCTGGCATTTTTCGGATCAAATCTGATGGCCTTCATGAATTCATCGAGCGCCATATCCCATAATCCCTGCTGGCAATAGACTGCCCCCAGATTGTTGTGGGCATTGGCATGGCTGGGCTGCAACCTCAACGCCTCTCTGAGTTCAGACACGGCCCTGTCTAAGTCAGCTTTTTCTGTATACATATAACCCAAATTACTGTGTGCCTCCACAAAGTCCTTATAGACCGATAACGCCCGTTGATACTGAATGATAGCTTCGTCCATCATGCCTTTTTTCATATATGCACTACCGAGGTTGTTAAAGACCTGGGGATTATACATACCCTGGCTAATTGCCTTATTAAAAAAGGCAATGCCGTCGTCCACCATCCCCTTTTTAATATAAGCATTCCCCAGATTATAGTATGCCTGGGGGAATACAGGCTTATATTTCAATGCCTCAACATACTCTGCAATGGCCTTGTCAACAAGCCCCTTGTCTATATACATCGTTCCCAGGCTGTTATGTCCTTCGGGATAATTCTTCTTTAATCTGACTGCTTCTTCTACCTCATAAATCGCCCGATCCAGCTCTCCCTGCTTATAGAAGTAATTCCCCAGATTATTATGCGCATCGTAATTCTGTGGCTGCTCACTAAGAATTTTTGTCCAAAAGGTATATTCATTCCGCCAATCCCTATTTCTTAAAATGGTCCTCGTAGTGAAAAAGATGCAGAGTATCGATATGAGAGGAATAATAAAGGCAATCTTGCTTAATATATTGTGGTTATAAACAGGAAATTTTTCCCGCTTGTTTACGGGAGGTTGAGTAATCACGCCGTGGAATAAAAGCCCGCTTATAACGATACAAAATCCAGCAACAGGAAGATAAAGATATCGATCCGCCATGATATGCCTAATCGGTACGATATTTAAGACCGGTAACAGCGCTATAAAAAAACAAAGCATGAACAAACTACATATCCGATTCCTGTTTAAAATAGATAAAGATGTGATTCCATATATAGTTTTAAAAATAATAATACCCACAACGGCAAGCAGGATAAGACTTGTAATAAAGGAGGCCTCAAAGATTGACAGGACAGGGGCAATCGTATAGTCTGCACTCAGGTGAAACGGCAAAAACATGAGTTTCACATACGAGGCTAGTATCTTGATCATCGTCATGAAATTTATCGTGATACTCCCTTGTATGTAACCAACGGACGCTTCCAATGGGTTTTCCAAGACAATAAAGCGTATTATTAAATAGAAAAAACTTATTAAAATGTACCCAAGATAATAGTTTGTAAAATATCTAACCCACCCTGTCTTTGCAGAACGAAAAGATTCATCGCTGTTTGATCGTAAAGTAGAAGGAAAATTCACCGCATCTTTTTGAACAGCCAAAAGTGAAGAAGGGTATTTCCTCATAAAAAATGCCCAATACAAAAGGATAAACAATGGCATCACAATAGCTGTCTCTTTAGAAAATAAGCTTAACAGATAGGATAGTAGTGATAGTGCGTAATAAACCTTTTTACCCGAATGGACCAGGCAAAGACATGAGAGAAAAATAAATAGGGTAGCAAGTATATCTTCCCTGTAACTGATGGCATTTATAGCCTCCGTTACACACGGATGAATTGAAAATAGTATGGCTGAGAACAATGCAACAGAGCGTTTCCTTACAAGCCGTAAAACTACGGCATATAATAGAAAGCAATTTATTGCATGGAGGATGACATTGGTCAGGTGGTATCCGAAGGGATTGAGGCGCCAGATTGCATAGTCCAGAAAATAAGTGAGGGTAACGACTGGGCGGTAGCTTAATTCATTAGCAAGGTGAAAATAATTTCTGCTAAAAATTTTTGGGATATTCTGCAGTGAGCGTATAAAATAATTATCCTCGATTACCCCGATGTCGTCGTAAACAAACCCGCTTTGGAGTGAGTTGAGGAAAACACAGAGCGGTATAAGCGAGAGCAGTATATACAGAAGTTTAGAATTTGGTCTTGCTACTGGCGAAAGCGCTGCTTGTAAATATGTGGCGTTTTTATGTTTTATAGACACCCTAAGGCTCTTCCAGATTATAGCCGCGGTGTTTGACTACCTTTGCCTTGACAATATATACGACTTCTTCGGCAATATTTGTGGAGTGGTCGGCGATTCTTTCCAGATGACGGGAAATCAGGATCAGATGGACAGCCCGCGTTATGTTTGCCGGGTCCTGCATCATATAAGTCAACAGTTCGCGGAATATCTGGTCATTCAGGGCATCTACGGTGGAGTCTCGTTCGTATACCGAACGTGCCAGTTCCGTATCCCGGTTCACAAAGGCATCGATACTATCTTTGACCATGGTCTGAGTAATCGTTGCCATCCTTGGAATATCAATGAGTGGTTTCAGTTGTGGTTCCTGGCTGAGGGGAATCACACGTTCCGCAATGTTTACGGCGAGATCGCCCATGCGCTCCAGGTTGTTGGTAATCTTGATTGACGACGTAATAAACCGCAGGTCGATAGCCAAAGGCTGTCGCAATGCCAGCAAATCAACACATTGTTTATCGATTTCCAATTCCAGGGCATCCACCTGTTCATCGCTTTGCACAACAAGACGCGCCAGCTCAGTATCTCTCGTGATCAGTGATTTCACGGAGTTAGCGATAGCCGTCTCTACCATGGAAGCCATTTGGATGAGATTTTTTCTGAGCGCCTCTAATTGTTGATCAAAATGCCTTTCCATAAATAATTTAGCCACTAATTAACGTTTATCTATTTTTCTCTATTGGTGACTATTCGTGTCAATTGGCGGCTGAATAGTTACCAAATAGTGCCCCATAATTATCCGAATCGCCCTGTAATATAATCTTCCGTAACTTTCTTATCAGGGTTTGTAAACATTTCTGTAGTTATATTATACTCTATCAACTGCCCATTCAATAAAAATCCTGTATAATCCGAAATACGCGCCGCTTGCTGCATGTTATGGGTAACAATCGCTATCGTGTAATATTTTTTCAAATCCTCAATTAGCTCTTCGATCCTTGCTGTTGCCGTTGGATCAAGCGCAGCACAGGGTTCGTCCATGAGCAGAACTTCGGGGTCAACCGCCAGCGCACGCGCTATGCACAACCGTTGTTGTTGTCCACCGGAAAACCCAATCGCACTCTGATTTAACCGATCCTTAACCTCGTTCCAGAGGGCTGACTTGACCAAACTATATTCCACAATCTCATCCAGACGTTTCTTATTATTCACTCCGTATAGACGTGGGCCGAAGGCCACATTATCATAAATAGATTTGGGAAAGGGATTGGGTCTCTGGAATACCATACCCACGCGTCGCCTCAAATCGACGAGGTCGACATCGCGATCATACACATTTTTGTTATCCAACAAAACTTTTCCCTCAACCTGCACATCGTTGGTAATCTCGGAGATGCGATTAATCGACTTAATCAAAGTCGATTTCCCGCAGCCCGAAGGTCCTATGATGGCTGTGACCTTACACTCAAGGAACTCCATGGAAACATTGTCTATGGCCTTATATTTCCCGTAATAAAAGGTTAGTTCCTCTAACTTTATCTTTGTTTTTTGTTGCCCTTTTATACCGTGTTCAACCTTCATCGTGGTCGTTTCCTAAAGTAGATACGGAAAATGATTGCAGAAAGATTTAAAAGGAAAGTTAAGGCAATCAGCACCAGGGTCGTACCGTATTGGATGGGTCTTGTCGCGGCAACATTCGTGGACTGTGTGGCCATAATAAAAATATGGTACGATAGTTCCATAAACTGATCAAGGGGATTTATAACAGGGATATGGACGTACGGAATCGTGAATACGGGTAAACGAGGTAAAAAATAGGCACACCCGGTGAACAGGATGGGCGCAGTCTCGCCTGCGCCCCGGCTGATGCTAAGGATTGCGCCGGTAAGAATTCCAGACCGGGCCTGCGGCAGTACGACGTTCCGCACAACCTGCCATTTTGTCGCACCCAGCGCAAATGCAGCCTCCCTAAGGCTTACGGACACACTATTCAACGCCTCTTCTGTGGAAACAATAATAACAGGCAAGACCAACAATGCCAGCGTTGAAGCCGCCCAGAGCATGGCTGGCTGACCGAATAACAAGGGGATTCCTAGTATTTTGTCCATACCGCGGCCAATAAACAGGACAAAAAATCCTACTCCAAACAATCCGAATACAATCGAAGGCACACCGGCAAGGTTATTGATTGAGGCTCGAATAATCCTGCCCAAAAAATTCTTTCCTGCGTATTCAGTAAGATAAATAGCTGCAGAGACTCCCACAGGAATGGCAAGAACAATCATCAACATGGTAATGCAAACGGTACCAAATATAGCTGGAAAGATTCCGCCTTCAGTCATCCCTTCCCTAGGCGCTTTAAATAAAAAGCTTAGATTAATGACACCAACACCATTCGTGACAACCTTCACAAGGATCACTATAAGTACAGCCATCGCCAGAAAAGCCATACTACGGCATAATCCCTGAAAAAAACTGTTAAATATCTTTCGTTTTCCTACCGTCATAATCTCAGCTTCTTTCGCATCCTGTTAATGATCATTTCCGCAACCAAATTCAAAACGAAGGTTATAAAAAAAAGAATCGCCCCTACGAGAAATAATGCACAGTACTGCGGACCGCCCTGTGGTACCGCCCCTAATTCAGCAGCAATGGTGGCTGTCATGGTGCGGACACTGGAAAATATATTTCCTGTAACCAGTGCGGCATTTCCCGTAGCCATTACCACAATCATCGTCTCACCAAGGGCACGTCCCATCCCCAGGATAATGGATGCCGTAACGCCAGAGATTCCTGCTGGGACAACGACCTTCCAGATCGTTTCCCACCTTGTGGCTCCCAGCCCATAGGATGCCTCTCGTAACTCATTTGGTACGGCACGGAGGGCGTCATCCGTAATAGAAGCAATTACCGGGATAATGACCAGTGAAACACCTATCGCCCCGACGAAGGCATTCAAACGAAATGTGGTATGAAATGCATTCTGGACATAAGTGGCAAGGAGCGTCAGACACAAAAACCCTATTACTACCGTGGGAATACCCGCAAGAAGCTCTATCGCGGGTTTGACAATCTCCCGGACTTTCGCGGATGCAATCTCCGCCAGATAAATCCCACAGCCTCCGCCCAAGATGGTTGATATTACCGTAGCAGGCAAGGCCACCAGAAAGCTGCCAATCAGCAGGGGGACTATCGAATATTTCCCTGACTCTCCCACCGGCTGCCACATACAGGCGAAGACCCGATTGTTATCAAAGTCTAAAATATGCGTCCCGATAAATTCGATGGGTTTTATCAGGAATAGCGCCTTTGCCCCTTCTTTAAATAAAAAGATAAAAATCAGTGCAATGAATAGAATGGCTGCCATTCCACCGGCAAATAATAATTTTTCTATGATAAACTCCTGTACTCGTTGTCGGTTAACATTTGCCTGGCGGGATTCTACCAATAAATCCGAAATGCGTTTGTCTCCAAACCGCTTCAAACCGCTTTCGGGGGAAGTGCTATTGGGCATGTTAGCTGCTCTGAAATTTGAGGACTGCAAATCATACTTCATAAAATATGTGTACCTCCAATTCAGAATGTCATCAAGAATGTTATTTAAGAATCTTTAATTTTATATCTCATATTTATTAAAAGAATATTAAGATTGTGTTAAGATTGTGTTAAAACTTTAAATAAAATTACGTCGGAAGATTTAGCGCCGATAACAACATCATCCCCGACCTTTAAATTCAACCTATCAACCTCTTCTGTATCTATCAGGGTTTTAAAATACTGGTCGTCGTGCAGGACAGTAACAGCGGCTATGATAGAATCAGATTCTATACTCACCACCTTTCCAACGATCTGAATACGGGTGCTTAATTTTTTCCCCAGAAAAACCTCTTCTGGCGTCCCCTGTTTTACAATCCTTCCGGACTCCAGCACAACCACATAGTCTGCCAGCTTATAAACCTCAGTTATGTCGTGTGTCACGTAGAGGGTCGTTACCTGAAACTGTTGTGTGATTCTTTTCAAATCCTCCTGCAATTGCCTGCGTGTCTCCCAATCAAGGGCAGAAAGCGGTTCATCAAGCAGGAGGAGGTCTGGTTTTCTTGCAAGTGCCCGAATCAAAGCAACCCTTTGTTTTTGCCCCCCGGATAACTGAGCGGGATAATAACGTTCGTAGCCGGATAAACCTATAAGAGACATTAGATCCTTTAATTCGTTCAATCGCCTTTTTTCTTTTATTCCAAATGCAACATTTCTCTCCACCGTCAGGTGTGGAAACAAGGCAAAATCCTGGAATACGAAACCAATGGAACGCTGTTGGGGTGGAAGAGAAATCCCTTTCGTGTCATCAAACCATACTTCTTTTCCATGAGATATCATTCCTCTATCAGCCATTTCAAGACCGGAAATAATACGCAGTATACTTGATTTACCAGCGCCTGAAGGTCCAAACAAGGCCGTTACCTTTCCACGAGGAATCTCAAAGGCTACGTCCAGTCTGAACTCTTTCCAGGTTTTTTGAAGTGAAATATTCAACACGTCAGATAGTCCGTATAAATCTCCTGTTGATAAAATACACTACGGCAAGGATTATGAATGAAAAAGACAACAATATTGCCGAATACATATTTGCACTTCCATAATTCAGCAACTGTACCTCATCGTAAATGGCCACCGAGGCAACTTTCGTTATTCCCGGGATGTTTCCGCCAATCATGAGCACAACTCCAAATTCGCCCAAGGTGTGGGCAAAGGAAAGCACGCAACCCGTAATAATACCCTGGCGGGAAAGTGGCAGGATAACTGAAAAAAAGGTGTATAAATGAGATCGTCCCAATGACCATGATGCTTCCAGTAATTTCCTGTCAACCCCTGCAAAGGCTGTTTGAAAGGGCTGCACGGCAAAGGGCAGGCTATAAATGAGTGAACCCAAAACAAGCCCTTCAAAGGAAAATGCAAGTGTCTTATTGAATGCAACCTCATACCATCGTCCAATGAAGCTATTGCCCCCGACAATCATGAGGAGATAAAAACCCAAAACCGTTGGTGGAAGGACGAGAGGCAGGGCTACCACAGACTCAACAAGAAACCTCCATCGCGCCTTTGAAAAAACAAGCCAATAGGCTGCCGGAATACCCACGATAAACAACGAGATCATGGTAATGAGGGAAAGTTTTAAAGATAAGAGAAGCGGCGCCGCAAAATTCATTTGATGTTAGGGTAGAATAAATCCATAATCAGAAAGTATTTTTCCCCCCTTCTTTCCTTGAACAAATTCTAAAAAAGTCTTTACGCCTGGTTTGTCTTTGCCTCTCTGCAACACGGTATATGCCTGTTCCGGCCTGCTATACGATTCGGTGGGAATAATCCAATACCTTCCGCTATCAGCCATGCTGGGTGACACAGCCAGAGACATGGCAATAATTCCTGCATCAGCGGAACCCGTTTGAACAAACTGTGCCGTTTGTGAGATATTTTCACCAAAGACCAGTTTGCCTTGAACCTTGTCCCATAGTCCATAATACCGAAGCGACTCCTCTGCTGCCCGGCCGTAAGGTGCATGTTTGGGGTTTGCAATGGCCAGCTTTTTTATTTCGGGTTTTAAAACTATGTTTAACCCTTTTTGGGGATTTAATGTCAACTTTCTGGGAATCCAGAGTATAATCTTCCCAATAGCATAAAGTTGTTGCTGGCCTTTCACGGCAAAACCTTCTTCCTCAAGGCGTGCTGGATAGGAGGCATCAGCAGAAAAGAATATGTCATAAGGCGCTCCCTGTTTAATCTGCGCATAGAAATTACCCGATGAGCCATAAGAAACTTCCACCCTGATGCTGGAATGTGTCTTTTCAAAGTCACGACAAATCTCATTCATGGCAAAATTCAAATCAGAGGCTGCGGCAATGAGTATCTTTTCATCCGCCCGGACATTATTGGAAAAACAAATCACCAAAAACATCACTACTGTGCATAGTAGTAACAATTTAACCTTCCTCTTGGGGCTGTCTAAAAAGTCCATAAACCATACAAAAGGCAGGGGCTGAAGATTTTCAGCCCCTACATATGGTCCATTCATAAGACTTTTTAGACAGCCCCTGAAGGGGTGGTAAAATACTTGCCAAGAGAAGAAGTTTTTATCGTGTAATACTTTCATTTGCGTAACAGTTCACCCCCACCTAAACCTCCCCCATCGTTCGACTGAGCTCACGACGAAGTCAAGGGGGAGGAATACAAGGGAGCAATGAGTATTCCCCGCCCCTGGTGGGAGGGGTTAGGGGAGGGGGTGAAATGTTACTCATGTGCTTCATGACTATGCTTCCTTTGATAATATCAATTCTGTTGATTTTACAATTGCCATAACTTCGTCACCCTCGTGAATAGCCATTTCCCTTAAAGAATTATTGGTAATAAAGGCGTGAAGCATGTCGCCCTGAGACTCCACAAAAACCTTTGATAACACATCCCCCTGGATAATCCGTCTTACAATTCCCCTCGCCCTGTTCCTTGCACTGATCATCCCAGAAAAGGATTTTGCAAGCATAATATCCGTACCCTTAATTAGCACATAAATAGTATCGTCCACCGAAAGGCGCATATCCTCACAGGAAGCCCTTGTGATAATGACGCTCAAGGGTATCTCCTTCCATAAAATTTGGACATGGGCATGGATTTGAC
>MHZD01000093.1:0-955 GCA_001828645.1 Planctomycetes bacterium RIFOXYC2_FULL_41_27
TAACATAATAAATATCCGCAATGCCATCGGCTAAAAGCACGCCGCAGACGATGAGCAGAAAGAGTAAGTTCTTTCTGGCAAGTGGCGCTGTGGGAGTAGATTTATCAACGTAATAACACAGCAGCCAGCCGCCCATGATGAAAAAAGAGATGGGTTTGGTGATCTGTAAAAAGGTGACTGTGGACGGGAGAATCTGCGTAACGCCAAACATGCACATTGCCCCAGGCACCTCAGATACAAAGCTCTGGAGCATGAAGTAGAACCATGGCCAGACAATCATCCGGATAGAAAGTATTACACACGCCAATAGAAAAACCAGATACCCCTTTTGTTCAAATTTACTCTTATCCTCTAAGGGTACAGTTGTTTTAAAACTAATGAGGGTTTTTATCGTCAATAAAAACAAAAAACCACCCAGGGAAAGAGAAAATATGGCTACAAACAACATGATAAGGGTATAGATATTAACAATCATGGTAATATTTTAACTTTTGACAGGATGACAGGATAAACAAGATAATTCTAAAATAATTGTATCATTAACAATAATATCTGCTATAAATTCTCCAACGATTTCATTTTCATAGGTAACTGTAATAGGTTTTTTGTGATTCTGCATCAAGTCCTGCTTTACGTAATTCAATTGTATAGGAATTTTCATTTTATTTAAGTGGGTTATACGATATATTGCATAGAGGATCCCCCTTAGAAAAGGGGGTGCGGGGGTTGTAAAATAGCCCGGAAAAAACACAACCCCCTATATCCCCCTTTGCTAAGGGGGATTAACTTGTTTTTGTTGTTCACAATAATCAGCTTATTTATCCTGTAATATCCTGTTATCCTGTCTAATATCTATACAATCCTGCCGTTTTTCATTTTGTAGACCACATCGGCAATCTTTTCGAAATGAACATCATGGGTTGCAACCAGCATAGTTACGCCGCGTGCTTTTAGT
>MHZD01000093.1:1087-1224 GCA_001828645.1 Planctomycetes bacterium RIFOXYC2_FULL_41_27
AGTTCTTCAGGGCTATGGTCCAATCTGTCGCCGAGTTCCATCTTTTCTAAAAGTATTTTGGCTCTTTCGAAACGTTTTTTAGGACCGATTCCTACTGGAATGAGGGGATACGACACATTTTCCCAACTCGTGAGCCT
>MHZD01000094.1:0-3535 GCA_001828645.1 Planctomycetes bacterium RIFOXYC2_FULL_41_27
TGAGTGGGAGCCGCTGCCAAGGGGCGAGCCACTGACAGTGCCGGAGGTGCATTACCGGGTAAAACACTCGCCCTATAAGAGCGAGTTGGTGAGGTATGGACAGTTTATATTCAACGATGCATCATGGGGGCTGCAGGGCGAGTATGCATGCGCCAGTTGCCATTATGAGAGAGGCCAGACGACCGGGTTGATTTGGGACTTGGGAGATGAAGGATGGGGAAGCTGGAAGAACGTGAAGTACATCAGGGGCGGGAGGTATTTGCCGCCGTTCAGGCATGAAGGGTTTACGGGACATCCTGATGAAATCGTAGGTGCGACGAGCTCATTGGACAGGGTATGCGGAAGAGACCCGGGGTTTGTGTTCAGGAGCGAGAACTTTTCACCCGAGAGGTTAGAGTCGCTCATTTGCTATATCAGGTCGCTTGAGTTTACGGGAAGTCCGTTCAGGAATCCTGATGGCAGCTTAACGGACGCCCAGAAGAGGGGCGAGAAGATATTTAACGATCCGAAGGTTGGTTGTTCGGAGTGTCATCCAGGTGAATCGAGCGATCTGAAGGCTCTTTACAGCGATGCGCAGACCCACGATGTGGGGACAGGTCGGGTAGGGGTAAAGGGATTCAGGTCAACGCCTGGTAAGGTGTATAACATGCAGGCATTAAATGCTGGTGAGGATCCTTATGGAGAGGAGAGCGACACGCCGATCATTGGGTTAGACCTGGTGAAGGAATTTGATACGCCGACATTGAGGGACATTTATGCGTCAGGGACGTATTTCCATGATGGGAGCGCCAGGACGCTGCTTGACACGATCAACAACGCGGTGACGGATACGGACATGCACGGAAGGACGTCACACCTGAGTGCACAGGAGTTGGATGATTTGGTTGAGTTCATGAAGGCGTTATAATGTTTAAAGCAAGCCTGTCCTCATGTAGATGGGGAACAGATAGAAAAAATTGGTTTAAGTGGAATATTTTAGGAAAGTGAAAGGAGAAGGCCAACAGATGAGTAAGAGTAAAATAGGAGGAGTAATGGCATCGGCGTTTATAGCTGGTGCGTTGGTCTGTGGGAGCATCTTTGCATCGGGAAACCAGGTAATGACAGGTGGTTCGAAGCAGGGAAAGGCCTTATGGACTGATTATTGCGGGATGTCAAAAGAGGTACAGGGTCCTGTGGATGTGATACTGTTTACACAGTCACCGAGGACGGCGAAGGGGGATCCGTATCAGAACTATCCCCACTATGTCCCGGAGGGCAGCAGGGTTGTATCGTACAATTTAAAGGCGAAGGAATTGAAGGTGTTGACCAATGATTTTGCGACAGCCTTTGATCCATGCACGTATTGGGATGGGAAGAAGTTTACATTTGCCGGAGTCCACAAGAAGGGTGGCGGATGCCAGATATGGGAGATGAACGTAGATGGCAGCGGTGTAAGGCAGATGACCGATTACAAGGGTACGTGTCGTGCGCCGATCTATTATGCGGCTGGCAGCATTGAGGACGGAAAGGGCCGCATCATATGGCGTGACAGGTATTTTGAAGGGGACTGGAAGGAGAGGGGAGCGGTAGACAAGACAGGATTTATTATATTTGCCGGGTCTCCAGATGGCGTGATGGATGAGTTCCACAATCCTTATGCGTACAATCTTTTCAGGTTAGATACGCAGGGTGGTCATGTGACAGAGAGAATCACTGGTCACGTGCTGTCAGGTATTGAGTTTCCAAGCATAAATACGTCAATAGACCAGATTACCTACAACGTGAGTTCCAACTTTGATCCTGCGCTTACGCCGGATGGAAACATCCTGTTTTCCAGTGTGCAGGCCAACGGAAGCAGGGCAGGAGGCAAGGGTAGGGTAATGTTGTGCGTGGACAACTGGGACGGCGCGTATCCGAGACCGATCTATGGAAACTGCGAGGAAGAAATTGGCGGCGCATCTGGCAAGTCACAGGCAAAGATTACCTTTGGTGACAGGAAGTTGGTATACATAGAATCCCCCTATATGAACTGGGGAGTAGGTCAATTAGTGGCAGTAAGCTGGGATGCCCCATACAACAAGACCTATGAGAAATTGGGCAAGGACGAGGGTGGTTTATACAGGAGTCCGTATCCACTTCCAGACGACAGGATGTTAGTATCGTATGCGGAGAGGGGAGATTTTGGCATTTACTGGTTTGACTGCAAGAATGGTCGTGCAGGGGAGTTGGTACACAACGACCCGGCGTGGAACGATCATCAGCCAGCCCCGGTGTATATCAAGTATAAACCGAGGTGGATCAACACCTTTACGGCTGGGAAGGACTTTGGTGTGACGACCGTGACGTATCAGCCATTTGACCAGGTGAAGGTGGAAGGTTATCCACATTCATGGGCAACATGGATATGCTTTGATACGACGTTAACTGATCTGCCTGTAGGTCCATATCCACATCAGAGGACAAAGGCAACGAAGCAGGGCGATGTAAAGGCAGTGAGGATTGTTGAGGGGACACAATGCATTGAGCCGGAGGCTGGCAGGTTCAGGGCAGGTGCAGGAAGTCACCTTGTAGGAGGAGACAGGTCAAGCAGCAACTCAGGAACGGCATTCCAGCAGAGGAGGATCATTGGATATCAGTATGTAGAGGACGATGGTTCAGTGGTGACCTCGCAGATAGCCGATGTTCCATACTATATCCAGAACCTGGATGAGAGGGGAATGGCGGTGCAGACGGCGTTGGCATGGGCGTATTTGAGGCCATATCATGGCAGGATTTGCAGTGGATGTCATGATGGTTCATACCGAGGCAGGGCATTCCAGAACCAGCACGCAAAGGCATTGTACAACTGGTGGTACGATGACAGGAGCCACTATGATTCACCCTTTGCGTTTGGAGGCCTGAAGCTTGACAAGAATGGCATCTATCAGGGTGTAAAGCATGGCGATGACGTAGTGGTGCCATCGGACGTATACTATGGAGGCCCATCAGGTACGACGTCTCAGCCTGTGGAAGGGTTAACGGATGCGAAGAGGAGGACGGTGGATTTCCGCAGGGACATACAGCCGATCATCGATGCAAAGTGTGCGAATTGCCACAATGCAAACAATCCTCCAGACTTAAGTGGTAGTGCAGAGCTTGTGAGTGTTGATGGAGTAGCGGCATTCAGCCGTTCATACAACAGCTTGCTGGAGGTACAGAGGGGTAAGGATACGAACCTCGGCGGTAAGTATACCAATCCATCAGCGGCCATCAACAGCTTGTTGATTTGGAGGTTGTACGAGGAGAAGTTAAGCCAGTTTGCTCCGAGGGAGAATGTGTTCCCGGTAGCGGGCAGGGTAATGCATGACAAATTCCTCACGCAGGACGAGAGGTATTTGTTTGTAGAATGGATAGATATTGGGGCGCAGTGGGATAACATCCAGGGCCCTGATTTATACCCAGGCTATCATGCAAAATAGAGTTTAAGGGAATACCTTAAACAGGTCCTTGCAAACGGAGGACTGGAAGAAAACAATCGAAGAGCTGGGTTATGTGGGTTTCTTACTCACTACCCAGC
>MHZD01000094.1:3565-3916 GCA_001828645.1 Planctomycetes bacterium RIFOXYC2_FULL_41_27
ATAATGTTCCTTATTAAATTTGGCCATCCCGATTCCTGCATCAATGATTGCTTCATTGACCAAAAGCTCAGTTCCACATGCTGAACAACGGTAATTGTACTCCTCTGGTGGAGGACCGAATGGATCTCCATTCCCTTCCTCTCCAAAGGCTTCTTGAACGATCACCTTAACCCGTTCAAACGTCTGTGTACCTTGCATCCCATAATACCTTATCCTTTTAAACCCTTTCGGAAGTGCCTGCTTGCACGCTTTGCGAAAGCAAGTATGCTAAATCATCTTCCCTATAAACGTATACACATCCACTCGTTCTTCCTCTACATTCTCCGTCTTATGCGATCGATAATGATATCT
>MHZD01000094.1:3977-4327 GCA_001828645.1 Planctomycetes bacterium RIFOXYC2_FULL_41_27
AACAGAATTTAAGCTATAAATTGACGAGCTTAGATACATTGTCTTTTAAAGGACGAGTATTATGAGGAATAAATAATGTCTACCTTTTCTGACTACCTTCTACGGTTTAAAAATGTCAAAATCATTCCTCATTAACAGATGGCATCTCAAAGAAAAACGCTTGAACTTTTCCAATTCTTATAGGCACTCAAGCGCCTATGATCACCTTGTATTAAATGCTACGCTAAAAATTTTAAGAAAATATTCTGGTTACCTATGAAACCAAATAATAGTTTTACTCTTTTTTTGGCTACTATCTTTGTTACCAGTATCAGTGCTAGCTGTATAATTCCAGTTGATGCCGAAGCTTT
>MHZD01000094.1:4361-5119 GCA_001828645.1 Planctomycetes bacterium RIFOXYC2_FULL_41_27
TCTACCCCGCCTAATGTATCACAACTTAATTCTTTGCAAGAACCAACTAAACATAAGCCAGAAATGGAATCAAAACAAAGGCAACCAGCAGAGAATAACATTTCAGCTGGTCAAACACAGCTACCGCAATCCAGTAAAATCATACCTCCATCGCAAGAGAATAAATCATCCGAACAATCAAAACCGTTACTACTAACAAAAGGATCTGAAACTCCTCAATCGCTTGGGGTGCAACAATCGACACCTTGGAGTAAAAGCGATCTCTTAACATTATTAGGCATCGTCATTCCTTTAATTGGTGGGGGATATTGGACTTATTTGCTGTTTTTAAAGGGTATAAAACGACAAATTCGGAGGGATATTGAACAGTCTTTTGAAATACTCCCATGGCGAATTACCCGTGAAGAAAAAAGGGAAGAAAATAGCCACAAAAACAATTTCTATACTGGCAATACCGGTCCTGATCCATCTACTTATATTGGTTTGAACTTGGATGCAGAACGACCGTATATTGAGAAAATAATGAAACATGTCGAAGAAAAAAGCACAAAGGATTGGTTTCATATCTCAATATACGGCAATCGCAAACAGGGGAAGACCATCTTTATGGCTAGGCTTGCATTTAATATTTCAAGCCAAAAAACACTTAGAAAAAAATACCATGTTCTTTGGTGCAAAAATGGAAGCAATACACCGTTTCGCAGCAATCTGATGGAAGGAAAATATCGCGATGTCCCTCTTTTTGTCGAATATCGTAA
>MHZD01000094.1:5138-5346 GCA_001828645.1 Planctomycetes bacterium RIFOXYC2_FULL_41_27
AGTTTTTTATTTTCCCCAAACCGTTGATTATTTTTATTGATGACCTATTCCGACCGGAAATTCTGGAGTCTCCAGAGATTATTCAACAAAGTTCTATCCAAATATTTTTACGAGAGCTTATGCGGAAAAGGATAAACGTCATAACATCTTCTTCACCAGATATAACAATAGAGGAAACATATCTTTTACCTAAGCTTAAGTTAGAAAG
>MHZD01000094.1:5456-5598 GCA_001828645.1 Planctomycetes bacterium RIFOXYC2_FULL_41_27
GATTTGCCCTTGTAACCCGTAAACAAACATGGGGAGAAGATAGGGTTACTTATTTCGATCAGGACAGAAAGTTATGTTCTATGCTGACTTCTTGGACAAATCTTGCAGATACAGATTATTTTTTACAGGCCTCGGCGGGTCG
>MHZD01000094.1:5701-5820 GCA_001828645.1 Planctomycetes bacterium RIFOXYC2_FULL_41_27
CGATTGTAAATAAAATTATGTCGTATACAGATGAGCTAATCATCTTTTTTGAGCGCCATAATACCAATTATATATTGAAATTATTGTCAAATAATAAGCTTGACAGAAAAATTAATAAG
>MHZD01000095.1:0-108 GCA_001828645.1 Planctomycetes bacterium RIFOXYC2_FULL_41_27
AAGAATGAATTTGCTAAGGACTAAACAACCCTATATATTTTTACTGCCCGGTATAATGCTGGTACTGGCATTTAATTTTATCCCGTTTATTGACACACTTATAACATC
>MHZD01000095.1:230-2304 GCA_001828645.1 Planctomycetes bacterium RIFOXYC2_FULL_41_27
TTTCGATATCCCTGGAAGCTATTCTGGGCTTATGTCTGGGACTCATGATGACCCAACCATCACCTATTAATAATCTTTTGAGAATTATGATACTCGTTCCGTGGACAATCCCGACTGTGGTAACGGCCAAGATGTGGCAATGGATGTTTGACTATAATTTAGGTATTCTAAACTATCTCCTGGAAGTTATAGGAATACATCGAATTAATTGGCTTGGGAAGCCATTTTTAGCCTTCTTTTCGATAGCCATTGTAGACGTCTGGAAGACAGCCCCTTTCGTTGCAATCATCGTATTGGCTGGTCTTTCTGCCATTCCTCAAGAAGTATACCGGGCATCCGTCATCGATGGAACGAATAGCTGGCAACGGTTTCGTTTCATAACACTGCCATTGATATTGCCAATATTAGGTGTTGCTGTTCTTTTCAGGACTATTGATGCACTAAGAATATTTGATCTTGTTTATGTGCTTACAGGCGGAGGTCCCGGAGGTTCGACAGAGACCTTATCCGTCTATGCTTATAAACTCTTCTTCTACAAAGGTGATTTTGGTCAGGGTGCGGTAATATCCATAATCACATTGCTATTAGTGGCAGGTTTCGGATATTTTTATACAAGAATGTCCTTTAGGTCAATGTATAATTTATCGTGATTACAGCTTATAATGGGGGAAGGCACTAATAAAAGTATGAAATCAATAAGAAGTAGTTCCCTTTGTGTTTTTTTATTCATTTACCCATTTTTTATTCTGAGTATTGCTCTCGCTGATACATGGAGTTTGGAAAATCAACCAGTGAAACATGAATGGGGTTTGGAAGAACAAACGGTAAAAAACGAGTGGGGATTGGAAGAACAGACACCGAAACATGAAAAAAGTGACAGCATCATACTCCATTATGACGGGAAGGCATGGGACTGTATCTATAATGGACATGGCATATGGCTTAATAGTATTTATGGGTTCGATTGGAATGATATCTTCGCCGTTGGAGATAACGGTGTAATTCTCCATTATGACGGGAATTCCTGGACTAAACAAGAAAGCAATGTTGCTTACAGGCTTAATAGAATTTGGGGTAGCAGCCGCGATAATGTTTACATTTCCGGAGACTATGGCACTATTCTTCATTATAACGGCAAGAAGTGGACCAAATACACGATGATGACCAGCGACTGGCTCAGCAGCACGTGGGGTCTTAATGAGAAATATATATTTGTCGTGGGCGCTTTGGGAAAAATACTGCACTATGATGGGAAAAAATGGATGGAACACAATAGCGGCACTACCAGCTGGCTTTACGGTGTCAGGGGTAATAGCAAGGATAATGTGTATGCTGTGGGAGATTATGGCACGGTGCTCCACTATAACGGAAAGGTATGGAAGAAGTTCGTTTTGAATACGAATAAAAGGCTTATGAGTGTCTGTGTAGCAGGCTCAAACGATGTATTTGTGGTGGGCGCCGATGGTCTGATCCTTCATTACGACGGGATAAATTGGACACCGCAGAGAAGCGGCACGAATAACTGGCTCAGAAGGATATGGGGTATTGATAGTAACAATATCTTTGCAGTGGGTGACAACGGTACGATACTTCATTACGATGGTACAAAATGGAATAAAGGAAAAAGCGGCACCAACTATTTATTGTTTGGGATATGGGGCGATAGGAAAGATAGCGTATACGTTGTTGGGCTTAATTCCAGCAGTCACTACAACCATATGCTGGACGTCTCGCATGGAACAAAATGAAATAACTAATAGTAGCTATTCTCGTGTCGTTATATTTCATCTGAGAGGTTAATGAAGGTTCTCGGGTAAAATCTAAACCAAATTTATATTAATAACATTTTATTGCCATTTATACATGGATTTGGATTAAATATATGTTTGACTTATTAAATAATTTTGATTAGAGTATTAACCAATTATTCCATCTTATTTCATAAATCATTAAGGTGGGAAGACTAAAATATTGTGGATAATTCCGCAGTTAGAACAGAAGGACTTACAAAGGTTTACAAGGATTTCTGGAGACGGAAAAGTGTTTCGGCGCTGACAAATCTTAATCTAACTAT
>MHZD01000095.1:2339-3953 GCA_001828645.1 Planctomycetes bacterium RIFOXYC2_FULL_41_27
ATTGAGCGTGGCGAGATATTTGGATTGCTTGGACCAAATGGTTCAGGTAAGACGACTACGGTTAAATTATTGCTCGGCCTTCTGTTTCCTACCAGTGGTAAATCCTGGTTGCTGGGACATCCTTCAAACGATTTAAAGATTAAAAGTAAAATAGGTTTTCTACCCGAGGAATCCTATCTCTATAAATTTCTTAATGCAGAAGAAATTCTGGATTTTTACGGGAAGCTCTTTGATATTCCAAAAACAGAAAGAAAATCGCGGATTGATAAATTGATACAAGACGTGGGCTTAAA
This sequence comes from Planctomycetes bacterium RIFOXYC2_FULL_41_27, assembly GCA_001828645.1. Classification (GTDB taxonomy): domain Bacteria; phylum Planctomycetota; class Brocadiia; order Brocadiales; family Brocadiaceae; genus Wunengus; species Wunengus californicus. Next base: position 2,633 of record MHZD01000095.1, read on the forward strand.
TCCCTATCGGAAACGTCCGTTGAACCAATATTCAAAAGGTATGCTCCGGAGAATCGGTCTTGCACAGGCCATTATAAACGATCCGGAATTGGTGATATTGGATGAGCCGACAAGCGGTCTGGATCCTATAGCTAGTCGTGAAATTAAAGACCGCATACTGGACTTTAAAAGGCAGGGGAAGACCATTGTCCTCTGCTCGCATTTATTGGCAGATGTGCAAAACATTTGTGACCGAATTGCCATCCTCAATAAAGGTGTTTTGCAAGTAATGGGCAACGTTCGGGAATTGCTTTCTCAAAAAGATGTTATAGAATTTGTAGTAAGGAATCTTTCAGATAAAGACGTCCAGGCGGTTGAAACCTTTATTAAGAGCAGAAGCGGCGATGTGCAGTCCATCACTCACCCTGTCTCTACCCTGGAAGAGTTGTTTTTAACTATCATACAACAGAGCAAATAAACTGTTCTTGTAATAGTAGTTCACCGGAGGAAAAAGATTTGACAAGATAACAGGATAGACATGATATAAATAAATTAATTTTTGACAGGATTAACAGGATAATCAGGATGAAACAAGGCAGCTTTTATCTTGTTAATCCTGTATATCCTGTCTAAAATTAAATCTTTGTTCTTGCTACGGGAAAACCTATAGGACTTATTCTGAATTTTGGGGAAAGCAAAGTTGAGGTTAAACGAAAGGTCAAGGATTTAAAGTAATAGATCTACAGGATGAAACAATTATCATGTTAATCCTGTTCATCCTGTCTGAGGTAGCTGAACTGTTACGATGATACTAACAATTGCCGGTCATACCTTTCGGGAGGTAATCCGAAAAAAAATATTACACGTACTGATTGGCCTAGGCGTCCTTATTGTTATAGTTTCACCCTTTATTCCAACAACAGATGAGCCTGATGCCCGAGTCAAAATGATGCTGGTGGTATTTTTTCAGGTGGTGGTGCTCCTGTGCATCGTAGGGGTAATTATCCTTTCTGCCACATCATTGCCCCACGAAATAGAAGACAGGACGATTTATGGTATTTTATCAAAACCTGTCTCAAGACTAAAAATTGTTGTGGGTAAAATAACGGGATTTGCCCTGTTATCGGCTCTTGTACTGGTAATTTTGGGTCTGGTAAACGTTGTTGCCATTCAACGGATTGCATCAAGATTACCTGAAGAATACAGAGGTATTTTAAAAGCCAGAAACGAGTTTACAGCGTCACGGTTTTCCATTCAGGGTAAATCGCATCATGTCCGCGAGGGAATTGTATGGATTGAAGGAGGAAGAACGGGAATTGCGTTATGGAGTTTCTCTGATCTA
>MHZD01000096.1:0-344 GCA_001828645.1 Planctomycetes bacterium RIFOXYC2_FULL_41_27
TGGTGGTCATGTCGTTAAGGTAAACAAATAGAGGAGGTCAATACGATGAAGGGTTTTGGCAATATTGCGGAAATGATGAAACAAGCGCAGAAACAGGCTCAAAAGATGCAGAAACAGATGGAGGAAATTCAAAATGATTTGAAGGAGCGTGTCGTTGAGGCCAGTTCAGGCGGCGGAATGGTCACGGTACATATAAATGGAAAACAAGAAATCCTTTCCATTAAGATCGATCCGGAAGTGGTAGATCCAAAGGATGTTCAGATGCTCGAAGACCTCATTCTGTCAGCCGTTTCACAGGCATTTAAGAAGTCGCAGGAGCTGTACCAGGCTGAAATGGCAAAACT
>MHZD01000096.1:394-2166 GCA_001828645.1 Planctomycetes bacterium RIFOXYC2_FULL_41_27
GGCATTTAAGAAGTCGCAGGAGCTGTACCAGGCTGAAATGGCAAAACTTACAGGCGGACTAAACATTCCGGGAATGCAGGGTTTGCTCGGTGGCGGAATGTAGCTGCTTAACATTGGTTTAAAAGAGGTTCTCTATTTTGAATGCATATCCACAATCGGTAATCAAACTTATCAATGAGTTCGGAAAGATGCCCGGAATAGGACAGAAGACTGCAGAGCGCCTTGCATGTCATATTTTAAAACTACCTGGAGAAGAGGCCATGCAACTTGCCTATGCCATTCGTGATGTAAAAAAACTTATTAAAGCTTGTACGGTTTGTTTTAATGTTTCAGAGGGTGACCCGTGTCATATCTGTAGTAATATTCACAGGGATAAATCCGTTATTTGCGTAGTCGAACAACTTGCAGACCTTTTAACTATAGAAAAAACGGGGAAATATCGCGGTCTTTACCATGTCCTAGGAGGACACATATCTCCCCTGGAAGACATTACACCAGAATCTTTGACCATTGAGAAACTTTTACAACGGGTAAAGGGAGACCATGTAAAAGAAGTCGTCCTGGCGACAAATTTGAATCTGGAAGGAGATGCAACTGCTCTGTATGTCCATAAACAATTGCACTCTTTAGGAGTAAGGGTTACAAGACTTGCCCGTGGGTTACCAACAGGAAGCTATCTTGAATATGCAAATACAGCAATTGTCGCCGATGCCATTTGTGGCAGAAATGAGATGTTAGGAGTTTAAAGTCGTTTTTTTTATGGAAGGTAATGTTTCATGAAAATGCAATCGTCTTTGTTACCACAGCTTCAACAAAAGATGAAGTTGTCTCCTCAAATCATTCAATCGATTGAGATTTTACAGTTATCAATATTAGCCCTTGTTGAGCACGTACAGCAAGAGCTGGTTGAGAATCCAGTGCTTGAAGAGGTGGTAGATGAGAAGAAAGACGAAAATCTCAGAGAAGCAGACGATACACCTCAAACAGCAGGAGATGATGATGTAAAAAAGGATGAGTTTAACAAACTAGGCGAAATTGCTGAAGATTGGCGTGAATACTATTCACAGACTATTATTCGGCGAAATAATTTGTCGGATGAACGTGATCAAAAACAAGAAGCATTGGAGAATACCGCCGCTAAGCCAATGTCCCTTCACGATTATTTAATGGGACAGATGTCATTAATTGAAGTTCCAAACCATCTTGTAGAAGCCTGTGAGAATATCATTTATTCCATTGATAAAACCGGATACCTGGCTAGTCCACTGGAAGAAATTGTGCAATCCTTAGAAAAACCTCTTCCTGTTGAGGAAGTCAAGGAAGCTCTGAAAATTGTTCAGGCATTGGAACCACCCGGAGTTGGAGCCAGAAACTTACAAGAGTGTTTGATACTGCAACTGGACAAGCGGGACCCAAACTATCAGTTGATGAAGGAATTGCTTCTCAACCACCTCGAAGATATTGAAATGAAGAAATATCCCCTGATAGCCAAAAGGACCGGGCACAGCCTGGATGTAATCAAGAAGCAGGTAGAATTTATCCGCACTTTAAATCCCAAGCCTGGTTCTATCTTTTGTGACGAGACCATACCCTATGTGGTTCCAGAGGTAAAAGTAGAATATATCGATGGGAAATACGAGGTATTTCTCATCGACAATTCCAATCTTCCTCATTTGCATATCAGTGCTTTTTACAGAAAATTTCTGGGTGAGAACGGTACCGACAGTACGACGCGTCAGTATATACAAAAGAAAATTGAATCAGCAAAATGG
>MHZD01000097.1 GCA_001828645.1 Planctomycetes bacterium RIFOXYC2_FULL_41_27
GAGGAGGTCTATTTCATCAGTTACCTTGTCCGAAGTCCTGGCGATATTGACCAATTTTCCCAGAACGTCGTATTTATCCCTGCCATTCAGGTTAATAATGATTCGTTCTTTGGTCAGGACATCTGAGAGTTTCACACTTATCCCCTTTCACCGCGTAACTTCACTATATTTATTGTATATATTCTAATTTGTGATTAATAAAAATCAATTCTTTTAAGTATTTAAAATAAATTCCTATAGAAACTCTGGCCACAATGCAAAGTTCTCAGATTCAGGATATCTGTGACAGTGGCTCCTAAATCAGCAAATGACTGACGAATACCTAATGATGCGGGAGATTTCAATGCTTTTCCATAGACCAATAGCGGTACATACTCCCTGGAGTGATCTGTGCTGGGAGTGGTTGGGTCACAACCATGATCCGCTGTAATAAAAAAGATATCTCCTTTGCCAAGAGTTTCTGTGATTTCAGGAATACTATTGTCAAAGGTTTTTAAGGCATCTGCATATCCTTTGACGTCGTTTCTATGACCATACTTCATGTCAAAATCAACAAGGTTCGTGATAAGGATACCCTTAAAGTTTCTTTTTAAACATTTTATTGTTTGTGTAATTCCATCTTGATTATCATGTGTGTGTATCTCTTCTGATAATCCCTTGTGCGCAAATATATCACCAATCTTACCGACACCGACAACTTCCAGTCCATTTTGAAGCGCATGATCCAAAACGGTGAATGATGGCGGCGCTAAAGAAAAATCCTTACGCCTGTCTGTCCTGATGAACTGACCATTTTTTAAAACAAATGGGCGTGCAATAACCCGGCCTACGGCGTGTTCTCCTGTCAGTATCTCCCGTGCCGTTTCGCACATTTTGTATAACTCCGAAATTGGTATAATATCCTCACAGGCTGCAATCTGAAAAACACTGTCTGCGGAAGTGTATACTATCGGGTAACCCGTCTCGATATGTTGTTTCCCCAATTCCTGGATGATTTCAGTGCCAGATGCAGGTTTATTGCCCAGAATGGGCCTTCCGATTTTATTTATAAATGTGTCTGTGATTATTTTTGGAAATCCATTTGGATAAGTAGGAAGGGGTTTTTCCGTTACAATTCCCATCATTTCCCAGTGGCCAGAAGTCGTGTCCTTTCCCACAGAGACTTCTGACATTTTGCCATAAAAACCTGAAGGGGTAATTGAAGGAGAGGCACCCTTGATAGGTATAATTCTTCCAAGCCCCAGGCTTTCCAAATTGGGTAACTGTAATCCACCCAAAACACCAGCAATATTTCCCAGGGTATTGCTGCCTTCGTCACTATATAAATGCGCATCGGGCATGGCGCCAACACCCACGCCATCCAATACAATAATTATGACTCTTTTTATCATTGGTTGATCTGAAAATAATCCGAAGCGTAGCGGTTTATTCCATAAACGCACGCTTGATAATATTAATGGGACACGGGGAAAAAATGTTTTTTCGTATTCTAAAGTGAACGACATGAATTAATCCCCCAACCCCCCCTTTAGCAAACTAGGGGGGCGGGGGGGGATTAGTTCAGGCTACAAGCCTGATCCAGCACAGACCCGTGGCAGGTGGAAACTTCTGCCACCACAATAAATTTTCAAACCAGATTCAGAAACAATCCCAAAACAAGTTCAGGACATGGTTCGGAATGGTAATAAACTAAAGGTGCCATGCTGAACTTGGTTCGGCATCTAAATATAAATGTTAAGGAAATTTAATCAGATACATAGTTTCAACGTAGCAGTTCATCTCACTGCAGAACACTCAGACTTCGTCGTGAGCTCTGTCGAACGATCGCAGAGGTGCTAAAAAATAGAAAGAAAATTTATGCGGAATTTTTCTTTTGTAAGTGTTTTTCTCTGCGTTCTCCGCGCCCTGGTTTGCGGTGAACTATTACGTTTCCCTTCTAGTAAGAGGGGACTAAGGGGCGTGTTAATAGCATACTTACACACACCCAAACCCCCTCTTTTTAGGGGGGGGGCTTTAAAAGATGCTTAATTAAATTGATAAAAACTCTTACTTGACAAAATCAAGGAGTTGTCTTATGAAACTTCTTGCACGATCAGTGTGTGCTTGAATCTTAGCCAGCGCATGTTTATTTTTCTCGGCAGCTTCTTTTAGCAAAGATTGTGTGTAACCTGTAATTTCCGAAAGTGAATTGTTAATCTCACGGGCAATTTCAGTAATTAACATATCTGATGAAGCTGTATTCTCTGTTTGTGTGGCTTGATTCCACATCTTTTTTAGTTCGGTCACATCTCCGGCTATGTGGATTGTGCCTGCACATTTTCCCTCCTCGTAAAAACGCTCCAGCGATTTTATGGAATCTGACAAGGTTACATTTTCAATGCTCATCGCGAAGTAGCTGGCCAGTATGGTCAGAAGAAGGTTATCGTATTTGTCACGTTCAAAGGTATGAAAATTCTCAGGCACTATACTAAATACGGCAGACAGCCCGATCAGTTTCCGATTGTGAATAAGGGGGGTATTCATAAAAGAAGAATAACGCATATCCAGTACCGGACGAGATACGATATCTTTCAATCGTGTAGACAACGGAAGAGGTGAGTCCTTAATTTTAGAAAAAGGAATGCCCATGGAAAAAACGGGGGTAAGATTTTCATTATTATTATTGAGCATAAGAACGGATGCATCAGCCTCTGTAAATATCTTAAAATGTTTGGTAACCGTCCGTAAAATTGATTTATAATCTAAAAGTTTGCTGGTGGGCAGTAAAAAGACGTTCGAGAGGGTCTTAAGCCGTTGGTACAACTTCTTTTCATCTGAAATAGAGAACATATATCAAGAATCCTGACCCGCTAAATCCGAAGCGCTAAACCCGAAATTCGAAACAATTTCAAAATTACAAATTCAAAATGTTCCAAACCTCGGTTCCAATTTCTGGCATTTGACATTAGAATTTGTTCAGGATGATTATATTTAAAACGACACTTCTTCTTCAAACAAAAAATCAATAGGTAAGCATATTTCCTGCAGTAATCTCCTGAGTAATCAATCATGAATACGTTTTATAACTGCCCCTAGGTTGGACAACCGTTCTTCGAGTCTCTCATAGCCTCTATCTAAATGATAAACACGATCGATAGTAGTTGTCCCTTTTGCCACCAGACCTGCAAGCACGAGTCCGGCACCAGCGCGCAGATCGGAGATCATCACATTGGCGCCGGAGAGATACGGCGTTCCCCGCATGATCGCACTTGACACCTCCACACGGATATTAGCCCCCATTCTTACTAATTCCGATACATGCATAAATCTGTCAGTAAATATCTTTTCGGTAATAATACTTTTTCCCTCTACCGTGCATAATAAGGCCATAAATTGGGCCTGCATATCGGTAGGCATACCGGGATAGGGTAATGTGGTTATGTCGACGTTGTGGTATAGGCTATTTCCTTTGACACGGGCGCTATTACCGATGGTATTTATTTCTACGCCAATTTCTCTTAATTTATCAATTACCGCAGTCATATGGTCTGTTCTTACATTTTCCAGTATAATGTTGCCCTTTGTAATTGCACCTGCAATCATAAATGTTCCTGCTTCAATTCGATCCGGAATGATTTCATAATCGATTCCGTGTAATTCCCGAACGCCTTCAATGGTTAATTTGTTTTCACCAATCCCGGAAATTTTTGCGCCTGCCTTGTTTAAAAAGTTTGCAAGGTCTTGCACTTCAGGCTCCCGTGCTGCATCCGCAATTATTGTTGTGCCTTCCGCCAATACCGCCGCGGACATGACATTACAAGTTCCCAGCACGGTCGAACCGTATTTTCCTTTCAGAGAAATATCTGTGCCTTTTAATTTATCCGCCGTTGCATTTATATAACCTTCTGTCGTTTCAATTTGGGCGCCTAATGCCCTAAGACCGTTTATATGTAAATCGACAGGCCTCTGGCCAATAACGCACCCACCTGGATACGATACTTTTGCCTTGTGTCTTTTGGTTAATAACGGACCGAGTACGCATATAGAAGCCCTCATCTTTCTGACGAGTTCGTAAGGCGCCGTGTATTTATCGTTATTTTCTCCGTCTCTAAACATTATTTCGAAGGCGCCATCTTCGTTTCTTTTTATTTGTCCACCAAGATTCTTCAATATTTTCGATTGCGTCTGGATATCGACAATATTGGGTATTCCCTTTATCCGAGACGTTCCGTCTAACAACAAACAGGCTGCCATAATAGGTAGGGCAGCGTTTTTCGCTCCGTTGATTCTCACGCTTCCCTGCAAACGATATCCTCCCTCAATGACGATTTTATCCACGACCTTCCTCCATTTGTGCAATGACGATACGGTGTATATGTCGATAATCTTTTAAGAAATCTGCCTTTTTAAAACATCCCCTATCTTCGAACAACCTTGCTACTTTACGTGCCTGTTTTTCGCCGGCCTCAAAAATAACATACCCGCCCGGTTTGAGCCAGGTATTTGCATGTGTGATAATTCGCCTGAACATTTGTAAGCCGTCTTGACCACTGATGAGCGCTCCATACGGTTCGAAATTCCTTACCTCTTCCTGTAAACTATCGAATTCAGCACTTGATACATAGGGAGGATTGGATACGATAAAGTTTACCTTTGATTCGATTCCGTATCCTTCGAGCGGCCGAAAGATATCTCCGCAGAGAAATGTTATTTTGCTAAAAACAGCGTGTCTTTGGGCGTTGATTTTGGCAACCGCCAAGGCATCGGGGGATAGGTCTATTGCAAATATTCTGGCATTGTCTATCTTCATTGCCAGGGTTATTGCAATATTACCACTTCCAACCCCGATATCTACAATGACAATTTCATTTTCATGCGTTAGAATTTGTGCCCTTTTTATAACGGCCTCTACCAGCAATTCTGTTTCAGGACGGGGTATCAATACCCGTTCGTCTACATAAAAGTCCAACGACATAAATTCTGCATGATTTGTGATGTATTGCAAGGGGACCCGCTGTGAGCGTTTCTGGATGGCTTCTTTGTAACGTATGACCACAGTGTCTTCTACGGGTTTATCAGGGTACACGTAAAGATCGATACGTTTGTAATCCAGCAAATGTGACAAAATCACTTCTGCATCCAGAGACGGGGAATCGATGTTGTGTTCCTGTAGTAGATTCTTTGCCCAATGGACGAGGCTGGATATGGTGTATTTGTCTGGGAATGTATTTTTCAAACTTCCATTATTGTTTCCATTTTGAGGGGGTAGAATGGGAGATGGGTAATTTTTATTGTGATTTGATAAAGAATGTAAAGTGAAGCGATGTCTCATCTCCACCAATTATAAACCGACGTTGATTCCAAAGTTACGTATTGTAGAGCGAGATTTGTCTCGCCTGAAGCAACTCAAAAGGCAATTAACAGAAACAGGCGACTTGAAAGTCGCAATACATCCTTTGTGGTTAAAAAATTACTGCCAAAACAGCTTATTTCAAACGGATGAGACTTTCCTGCTTCCTTACATAGTGATGCTATCTTTTTAGACACTTGCTGCAAGTTGTTTTAGCTGTTCTTCCTTATAATAATTCAATAAGGCGTCAATGATGTCGTCCAGGGAACCCAGCATGACCTGATCAAGATTGTATACTGAAAAGTTTATCCGGTGGTCTGTAACCCGGTTTTGCGAGTAGTTGTAAGTGCGGATTTTTTCACTGCGGTCTCCCGTCCCAATCTGATCCCGGCGTATCTGGTCTCGTTCGCTCCGTTTCTGTCCTTCGAATAATTCGTACAACCGGCTTCTTAAAATACGCATGGCCTTTGCGCGGTTTTTGTGCTGGGATTTTTCGTCAAGACATTTCACAACCAATCCGGAAGGGACGTGGGTAATTCGAACGGCAGAACTCGTTTTGTTAACCTTTTGTCCGCCAGGACCAGACGCACGGAAGGTGTCTATCAGGAGGTCGTTTGGATTGATATCAATTTCCACCTCTTCAATTTCCGGCAGAATAGCCACCGTGGCTGTTGATGTGTGAACCCTGCCGCTGGCTTCTGTCTGAGGAACCCTCTGAACACGGTGCGTTCCACTTTCAAAACGCAGTTTTTGGTATACGTTCTTTCCTTCGATAGAAAAGGTCACTTCCCTAAAACCCCCCAAATCTGTTTCGCTGCTGTCGAAAAGTTCTACCTTCCATCCTTGATTTTCAGCATATTTAGTGTACATGCGAAAAAGGTTTGCCGCAAAGATGGCTGCCTCTTCTCCCCCGGTCCCGGCGCGTATCTCGGCAATTACGTTTTTGCAATACGTTTTATCATCAGTGATAAATAACCCTTTGATCTCTTCCATGATGGAATCTTCTTGTTTTTCCAATTCTCCCAACTCATCCCTGGCCATCTCGACGAATTCTTTGTCAGTACCTTCCTGAGTTAAGAGTCCTTCCGCCTCTTGTTTTTTTGCACGGGTCTCTGTCAGTTGGGTGTATTTATTTACCATCTTGGAAAGACAGCCATGTTCTTTTATATACGCCGTATAGCGATTTGAATCTGCAATTACCTCCGGATTAGACAACAGCCTTTCCAATTCGTTATACCTTTCGTACATTTTTTCTAGTTTTTTCAACAAATTATCGTTCATTTTTGTTTTGCTGGTTCTTCAGTTTTCTGTCTCTTTTGTAATCTTTTCTGGAATCGTTCTATTTGGCCTGCACTATCTACGAACTTCTGTTTGCCCGTATAAAACGGGTGACACTTCGAGCACACTTCAACTGCGATTTTGGGTTTTGTTGATCTGGTTGTAAAAGTCTCTCCGCACCCGCATGTTACAACAGTTTCCATGTATTTTGGATGAATTCCTTCTTTCATTGTTTCCCCCTGAAATAAACAATGCGTTTATAAACGCATGACAAAATAGGACACCATAGTTATCTCAAAACATTGAAAAAATTTTAACAAACCATGAGGCACTCTGCAATAGAAATTTATTATAAAATTTATTTGAATGTTTGTAATAATTACATATAATAAATATTTTAATTTTTAGGATTTATGTCCACATAATTTAAATTGAATTTATAAGCTTATGTTCGAAGCGATTACAAATAGTCTTGAAAGTGTTTTTAGTAAACTCCGCGGTAAGGGGCGTCTTACCGAAGCCAATATCAAGGATGGACTGCACGAGGTGCGTTTGGCGCTTCTTGAGGCAGATGTAAATTATAAAGTCGTTAAGGAATTCATCCAGCATGTTACGGAATATGCCGTTGGTGAAGAAGTTATAAAAAGTGTCGCGCCCGGACAGCAGGTTATTAAGATTATTCACGATGAATTAATCAAGCTGATGGGGGACTCCGATACCTCAATTCCCTTCAGGAATGGTGATCAGACTTTGATTATGCTCGTGGGGTTACAGGGCAGCGGAAAGACGACCACGGCTGGCAAACTCGCCAAAATGATACTAGCGAAGGGGAGAAAACCCTTGTTAGTAGCTGCGGACGTGCAGCGGCCAGCTGCGGTAGAACAGTTGAAAGTGTTGGGACAACAGCTTGATATACCGGTATACTTCGAGGCCAATTCTCAGCCCATAAAGATATGCAGAAATGCTGTTGAATATGCTAAAAAAAACACAAATGATGTCGTTATTTTTGATACTGCGGGGAGATTACACATTGACGACGAACTAATGCTGGAATTAAAGGAGATCAAAGAAAAACTGGAACCTCATCAGATATATTTTGTGTGTGATTCGATGACGGGGCAGGATGCCGTTAATAGTGCGAAGGAGTTTAATACCCAGTTAGGATTCGATGGCGTGATTTTGACCAAACTCGATGGCGATACAAGGGGTGGCGCTGCTCTCTCAATAAAGGCAGTTACCGGGAAGCCGATTAAGTTTGTGGGTATCGGAGAGAAATTGGATCGGCTGGAAGAGTTCCATCCAGACCGCATGGCATCCAGAATACTTGGAATGGGGGACATAGTATCTCTTGTAGAGAAGGCACAGCAAGCGATCGATCTTGAAGAGGCTCAAAAACTGAGCAGGAAAATCCAGGATGATACGCTTGGTCTGGACGATTTCCTTGCACAACTCCAGCAGATTAAGAAAATGGGGCCGATCAAAGAAGTACTGGGGATGATTCCAGGTATAGGAAATAAGATGGATGGCCTGAATGTCGATGAAAAACAGTTACAGAGGGTTGAGGCAGTTATTAGATCCATGACGACTGATGAACGGTTAAATCCCGATATCATTAATGGAAGCCGGAGACAGCGGGTAGCGAATGGAAGCGGAACAACCGTTCAGGATGTAAATCAATTACTCAAGCAATTTAAGTCAATGAAGAAGCTGATGAGACAGTTTAAAGGAAATGAAAAAAGTCTCAAGAGAATGGGAATGTTATCCAAAAGTTTACCTTTCGGTAAGGGTATGGTACGATGATTCGGGTAACTGTTATTGGATACTTAGTTACAAATTTATATTAGGTTAAGTGAGGAGAGAATAATGGCTGTTAGAATTAGAATGATGCGGATGGGTCGTAAAAATAGACCGTATTACAGGATTGGGGCATTTGACGCACATGAGGAGCGGGATGGAAAGGTTATCGAGAATCTGGGAACGTATGATCCTCTGGAGTCGAATAATGAAAAGCAAGTTACTTTAAAAAAAGATCGGGTTGAGTATTGGTTGAGTGTGGGTGCAAAGCCAACGGAATCTGTTGCCAGCGTACTTAAAAAATTTGGTATCGCATTCAAGAAATAAGATATGAGGATCGATATTTTAACATTATTCCCGGAGATGTTTGAAAATGTGCTGGGACACAGCATTCTGAAGATTGCAAGGGAAAAGGCGCTTGTTCAATACAATCTTTTCAATATACGGGAATATGCCGAAAATAAGCGATGCGTGGATGACAGGCCTTACGGTGGCGGACCGGGTATGGTGATGAAGCCTGAGCCTATCTTTAACACAGTAGAAGCTGTCGAACGAGAAAATGCTGCTCGATATAAAAAAATATTATTGACGCCGCAGGGTAATCGTTTTTCTCAATCCATAGCCAGAGACCTTGCAAAAGAATCTCATTTGATGCTGATATGCGGTCATTACGAGGGTTTTGACGAGCGGGTTCGGGTAGGGCTTGATGCAATGGAGATCTCTATTGGTGACTACGTTCTTTCTGGGGGTGAGATACCTGCAATGGTCGTTATCGATGCTGTAGTGCGATTGATACCCGGCGTGTTAGGAGATATGGACTCCACAGCCAACGAATCTTTTAATGACAGTTTATTGGAATATCCACAATATACTCGTCCGGCGGAATACAAGGGTATGCAAGTGCCGTCGGTGTTGATGTCCGGTAATCATCAGAAAATAAAAGAATGGCAAAGAAACCATGCCATAGAAAGAACCTTGGAGAAAAGACCGGATCTGTTAAATAAAAGATAGACTGATTTTGTTTATGAATTTTTGTATGGGAATTTTCATTTTATTTAAGCGGGTTATGCGATGTATGGCATAGAGAATCCCCCTTAGAAAAGGGGGCTAGGGGGTTGTAAAATAACCACGGAAAAACACAACCCCCTGAATCCCCCTTTATTAAGGGGGAGTGCATAGGAATAACTTGATATATTAGAAACAGGAGATAGGGGGTATGAATATTATTGATGTGGTTGAAAAAGAACAGATGAAAAAAGCAACACCGCAGTTTTCCATTGGCGATCAGGTGGACGTATCGGTAAAGATTATTGAGGGTGACAAAGAACGTATTCAGGTTTTT
>MHZD01000098.1:0-760 GCA_001828645.1 Planctomycetes bacterium RIFOXYC2_FULL_41_27
ATCGATACCGCATTTCCTGATAATTTCCAACGCCTTGTCTACTGCATATCCCTTCCCTATAGCACCCAGATCGATTTGGGTTTGAGTATTTTTTAAAAAAATGGTCGCTGGTTTTTTAGGATCGTTACTTTTATTTATTACAATATTTTTATACGATACCGCAGGTAAAACCTTTTCAATTTCTTTATCAGACGGGACATGCCCTTTTTCACTAAAAAATCCCCAGAGCGCAACAATTGGAGATACTGTAATATCAAAGGCGCCCCCGCTCAATTCACTGTAATATTGTGATTGCTCCATCACATCGAGAAGTTCTTCGTTGCATGGAACAGGCAACTTTGCAGCCTTTTTGTTCACTTTTGAAAGCTCGCTGTCATTTTTGTAGTTGCTCATAATGCGATCCATGCGTTCCATCTCGTTTAATGCACCCTCAATGGCATTGCCGGCAGTTTTTTCATTATTCGAGTATATCGATACCTCGGCAAAGGTGCCCATAATCATGCGCGTTTGTTTGATGAGTTTTATATCGGAGATTGATTCTTCCCCCCCCCTCTCCTTCCCTTGCGAAGGGGGTGAAAAAGGCGGGGACTTTTCTTTGGTCTTTGTGTTTTGAGATTTGCTTGTTTCTTCAATGGCATTCTCTTTTACTTGCATTACCACATGGTTATTTGCTACCTTGAGGTCACTCACGCTTCGTTTACCGCTGAGGTAATATTCATTAATAACAACAATTACCTTTCTTACACCTGCACACATATAC
>MHZD01000098.1:826-9073 GCA_001828645.1 Planctomycetes bacterium RIFOXYC2_FULL_41_27
GATTTCCCCATGAACTGATAGAGAAAACGCTTCTTGGCAATCTCGCCGCCGCGGCTCTCACGGTAAACCAGGACGGCCACATTACTAATTTTTCCATCCGGATTCACGCCCACAATAAAGGTAAAAGGATGGAACTTCCCAATCTCTTCCGTAATAATCGCATATCCCTGAATATCGCCTTTTTTCTTTCCGATATACACCCTAAACCCATCCTCGTACAACCTTCTGCTGAGCAGTTTTTCAAGGCTGCTTTTCTCCTCAGGGGTCATAACAAATTCATCTGCCACAATCTCGTCGCATTCAGGGAATACAAGGGCAAGCGCTTGCTCTTCCGTCAGGTAGGCCTGGAGTTGAAAATTGTCTGCCGGCTCCGGCTCCGTTTGCGCCTTTAACGTATTCGAAGTGAATGAAACTGAAAAAAGTGATAAAGAAAATAATATGAGTATTGAAAAGATTCGCCTTGTTGTCATGTCGCCCCTCTAAAAATAGCATTCCCAAGTATATGCTTGGGAATGAGATAAAATCTACAGCCGATAATGTATGTTTATCCAATGTTCATTGGCTGCCAAGGATGGTTTCCAATCTTTTCAAAAACTCCTGTTCGATAGCGCCATCTGACACGACTCTGTTCCAACGATACGCCTGACTACCGCCTGGAGCCTTAGTTTCCACCTGTGCGTTTACAGAAACATAGGTCTTGTTTTGTTCACTGATTACTCTAATCAGCAAACGATAGCGTTCCTGCCATTGTCCCTCCAATAGTATCCCAGTGGTTTTTGTTTTTGACCATCCAGTGACCCAGCGAGTTCTTAAAATACCTTTTTCAGTGTCTTTAATTTCAATTGGTATCCCTTCAACCGCTTGAGTTACCGCATCCCAGACAGTCTTTACGTCTTTGTTAAAATAACCTGAAACGGCTGTCATGTCTCTATGTCCCCGACCAGTTGTAGCACATCCTGTGAGAATAGCGGTACATAGAGTTATAATCAACAGCGTCATGACAACGAAATATCCAGTATGTGACAATCTTTTCCTGTCCATAACGTAAAAATACTAGCAGAAATATTTATCTTTTACAAACACTTTGTTCGCACTCTCGCGGCTAACCACAAAGACACAGAGGAATTGCTATCAATTGTCTGAAATTCATATTGAGTGGTATCCGTCTGTAGACTGTTTAACTATTTGAAAGTTACTCGTGAATACTTTAAATTTTTCGGTATTACCGCATTCTGGACATACAAAGAATGTGTTCATTATCATATACAATCTCCTTGTGAAGTATTACGTATTGTCAAAAGTTTAATTAATTTAAGAAAAGTTGTAATCCTACTTTTTTAAACTGTTGCTGACCTTCCTTCATCTTTTGGTAAATAGACGACCATGACCTTTTCGCATAGATGATAGGAACTCCCCTATTTTCTGCAAAATTCTTTATTTTATGTGCCAGATTATGGTTCACAAAGTCGTACAGCATGATAATAAAATCCATGGTTTCAGGTATTCCATCACGGATTTTTTGGCCACTCCTGCCCGTTAAGTGCCGAACTTCGTTCACGCCGAGTTTATCAAGCTCCTTTGGGATACTCCCTAAATGGTCGCCACCTACAATAAGTACAGACATTTTTCCAATCCTCCTTTACTTTAAATTTAATTAGAATAAGACTCAGTCTCATCATCGTATTAAAAAAATATAAAATGTCAACACAATTTAATTCTTTGGTAATAGTTCAGCTACCTTAGACAGGATGAACAGGATTAAAAACAGGTAGAGACGCCCCGGCGGGGCGTCTGTATAAAAGCAATCCTGTATATCCTGTCAGAAATTAATTTATATCATGTCTATCCTGTTATCTTGTCAAATTTTTTCCCTCCGGTTAACTATTACGTCTTTTTAAGCAGTTACAGACGTTGCCTCTATTAATTCTTTTTCAGAACGCATCAATCGTACATCTTCCTTCTTCCATAAATTATCCAACATAAGATTTTGCGCGGCAGCAATCCCCATTTCCATGGCTGTATCCATAAAAAAGTACCTGAAGGTCCCCTGTCTGCCGCAGGTAATCAAGTTCTCGTAGCAATCCAGAAAATCAAAGAGCTTCTGGCGGTGCATTGAATAATCAAGGCTATAAACGGGATACCCATGGATCACGCTCGTTGTAAAATAATCTATAATCTTATCCTGAATATCAATCCCCAGCTCTTTTAAATCAGCAAGGCAACGTTTCAACAAGCTTTCTTTGGGACAATTCCAGGTATCATCGTTCTCGTTGCATGGTATTTCCAGCATAACAGAGGTCTTCCCTTCAGGTGCGCTAAAAGGACTTCGGCGTTTTGGTTCCTGAATGCGAGTCACGATATATTTCCCTTCGGAAACATACATCCATGTGTTATCGCTAATATCGGGTTGATCTACCATGATATTTAAAAATCTCACGGAACGAAATTTTAGCGCGGATGCATTACTCATAATGTCCTTCGTAAGGTATCCTGGGAATGCCTTTATAAGGTCCGGCAGCGGGATTGTGGAAATAACCGCATCGCAGTCAATTGTCTTTTTAATACCCTGTTGAATGTAACTTATACCTTCGACGGTATCATTGTTTAAATTTATACCCGAGACCGTTGCGTTCAAGATAATTTTTCCACCCATTCCGGTAATTTCATCGCTCATAATATCGAACATCTGCCCTATACCCTTTTTGGGATAAAAATAACCTTTGGCATAAGTCCGCGTCGTGCCCTTCTTCAATTTCAAGAGCCGGAAAAGAACGTCTTTAAGGTTCAGCAATGAAATTCTCTGAGAAGCCCAATCTGATGAGATGAATTTAGGAGATATGCCCCACAATTTCTCCGTATATGGACCAAAGAATAAATTATAAAGGGTCCTCCCAAAGCGATTGACAATCCAATCCTCAAAAGAAATATCTTTTTTTCGGAAGACAATTTTGGTAAAAACGGCTATCAAGTACGATGTAAAGGCCTTCACGTTTGTCCAAAGATCCATCTTTAGAAAGATATCCCTGGCAGATAGCGGGTAATCAAAGGTCTTGCCCTTCAAGAGGATGACGCTCTTTCTGTCAGAGGTCAAGAGATCCTCGCCCATTATCCTGCAAACATTCTCAACAAGTTCTTTGTTTTTGGATATGAAACGGTGACCCCCAAGGTCAAACCGATAACCCTTGTATTCATTGGTAATACATAACCCACCCACTTTAGATTCTTTTTCGATCACGGTAACATCATATCCATACTTAGATAGTTCCCATGCCGCTGATAGACCGCAAGGCCCACCGCCAAGCACAAGTATTTTTTTCTTCACTTCCAGCACTCCTTAAAAATATGTTGCGACAGAAAATATGAAGGCGTTATTGGATATATCAGTCATGTCCTTTTCTTCCATGTTAATTTGATAATCTAATTTAAACACGGTGTCCTCTGTATAACGATAATTTAACCCGGGAGTAATACGGTTCCTCAACCAGTTAACACGTTCGCCGCTTTTTATTTCCGAAGTCTGTACCTGATCCCATCTCAGGACACCGGTAAATGTCGAATTCTCCGTAAAAATACGAGGAGACCCACTTTTTAAACGAGGTGGCATAAAATGATAACGACCTTCTACGTAATAACCCCACATTGAATCAGCAATACCTTTACTCGTGGCAAAATCATCCGTTTCGATAAAGGCATAAGCACCTTCACCAACCAATTCAAAAGCCCCTCTTTGGTATGCGAAATCCAATGCAGGAATGGTTATTTGATTCTCGTTATTATCATCATATCGTTGTGTATAAGCAGAACCACCAAACTCTAAGCCTATAAATGGACTAAATGCGACACGTCCTACAACACCAGGGCTTTGATTCTCATTATCGAACTCAAATCCTCCCCTGGAACTTCTTAACCCCCTGCTTGCGTTAAAAAACGATTTACCACTCTCATCCAAACCATGAAATACACCATTGGTAACGTAAATCTCATAATCCAATTTGCTTAATTCCGATGGGTAAAGGCTGCCAAAGAAGCCCATGCCTGTATCGGTAAGGGTAGTTGGAATAATGAATTGATTGACCAATGGGCGGTCAGTAAGATCTTGTAGTGGGGAATCATGAACTAAATTAAATTTTCCTAGTGGGCTAAGAATAAAACCGCCTCTCCAATTGATCCAATCTGTTATTAAAAAATCTATGGTCGCAAATTCCAAAATTGTCTCTCCATCCCTGCCACCTCCTACCCCTCCATGCTCAAATTCTATTTCTGCTGCAAGTTTTACACGATCCGAGATATCTGAATATATGAAGGGTATGAATCTTGTCTGGTCAAAACCATGGCTACCATCACCATTTTCATCCTGCCTGAATTGGAAGTCCATATAACCGCCGAGATAGGTATTTCTACCGAATCTCCTTAAAAATGGTTTTGTATAGGGTGTTGCAAATGCGGGACCTAGTTTCTTTTCTTCAAATTCCGTCCTCTTCTTAGCAAAATAAGACTCTTCGCCTGGCACTAAAGCGGCTGCCTTCAATTCTTTTTTCTTTACTTCTTCTTTTATTGACGCAATTTCCTTTTCCTTCTGAGCGTCTTTTCCTTTTAATGACGCTATTTCTTTTTCTTTCAGTTCGTCTTTTACAATTTGCTGCTTGAGCAGATCCTTTATTTCTTTCAATTCCTTTTCGAGCATTTCAACCTTGCTTTTTAAAGGCTCCGTTTCCGACGATTGTGCGAATACATCGTTAATACAAAAAGTTATCGCTAACGATACTACGATAAAAAGACTCAAATAACGCATAATTAGACCTCCTCAATAAGATTGACTAAGACTCACTCTCAATACATTTAGAAAATTATATAAATTACTCATTAACGCATAATTTACCCCCCCCAGTAGAATAAGTAAGATACAAATTTAATTAATAGCTTACCGCAAAGGGCGCAGAGAACGCAGAGAAATGCGGATTCCTCCCCCTGTCCCCCTCACGGTGGGGGATAAAGGGAGAGGGGAAAAACCCGTATAATTTCTCTGTCTATTCTCTCTAAAAATCTCTGCGGCAAGAGGAACTGGTACAATTCCAACTAATTTTTTTAATAATACCACGCACTTGCTTCCGGGTCTCTGATTTTGGATTCTTTTATCATGGGCTTTCCAGGAAATAATGAGACTCAGTTTCAATATGATAAATAAATTTAATAAATTGTCAAGCATATTTTAAAAATAAATATTGCGAATAATTTAAAAGGAAGGTTTTAAAAGAGGATAAATAAAAAAGGGTTGTGTAGCATTTGCAACACAACCCTTTTGATTAGTCAATTTTATAGATTTGCCGCTATCTATTCAACAATAGGCATAAATTCTCCCGTAACGCCACCATCGTTTGTATATACCGTTGGCATGTAAAAAGTATTTTCTGCGGCCTGATCTATCTTTTGATTGCATTTTGGACACCTCCTGTTGTGTGGACCCCGGCTTATAAACCTTCTCCCACACATAAGGCAGCTCCTTTCTGCTTTATCAGCATAAACATTCTTTAAGGAAAGATTTTTTTCATTATATTTTTTAAGAATTTTATGCCTTGGTTTTTCTTTCTGCTGGACACTCACCACAATGGACTCCTAAAAAAGTTAAAAATATAACATTACAATTTCGACTTAAAAAACAGAATAATATACAATATTGTTCCAAATGTTTAAATTATTTTTTAAAATATATACTAACTTTAAACACTATAACTACTTAAATAGAATATTATTTTTACTTGTATTTAAAGAGATGTAGCGTATAATGTCATCTCTTAATTTTCTAACATAGATTTAACGGGGCGTAGCGCAGTTTGGCTAGCGCGCCTGCCTTGGGAGCAGGAGGTCGGAGGTTCAAATCCTCTCGCCCCGACCACTTTAATACACCTACGGTTGAACAACCCTCCCTTTAAAATAACAATACACTGACCTCCAACAAAAAAGCATCTGTCAGCCTTTTGTTTGTTACTAAAGGTGAAGAGTAGTTTATTTGGTTTGTAGCTGAATTACAAAGCCATCGTTATTGGGCGTGTTTTTATTTCCTCTTTTTAGATTTCACTACCTTTTTTGAAACTGACTTTTTAACTGCTTTCTTTGGTTTTGCAAGAGGCAAAGGACGGCAGAGCAGTTCACGTTTGGGCGCAAGACGACCGCAGGAATCACAAACGTATTTCAAATTGACAACCTTGGGGGCACACACATGTCTGGGATCACCCGTTACCGTACCACAAAATCTGCAGGCAACAACCTTCCTTGCTGTTACCGGGTTACACAGGTGTCCTTTATCTGTTGCGACCAGACCACATGTCTGACAAGTATAAACATTACCCATAATTATCCTCCCTTTCTATCCATTTTTTCCTGATTAGGATTATATAAAGTTAAAATATATTTTAACATTTCTTCTTCCCTTGGAAAGACTTTTCTTAAAAAAGGAATGGCCTCCTCAACATTCCCCTGCTTTAAAAATATAAGTCCTATATTACCATAAGCCGCTGTTAAATGTCCATCTAATTGAATAGACTTTTTATATTCTACGATAGCCTGCGCATAATTTCCATTTCTATAGTAAACTGTCCCTAAGTTGTTATGTAATGCTGCATTGTCTGGATTGTTGCTAATGAGGGTTTTATACTCTGTAATTGCACGATTATAATCGCCATTCATTTTGTAAGCCAGTGCAAGTGCGGCACGGACTTCGTTATTTGATGGAAATTCATTGATCGCCTGATTGTATATTGATATGGCCCTCTCGTATTCCAGGAGATCCATATATCTATTTCCCCTTAACAATAAGCGGATGTCATACGAAGTGCTTGTTGTCCAACACCATGCCAACGTAGATAATGTTATCAAACCCGCAACCAAAAACCTTCTTTTGTGTTGAATAGTTTCTAATAATGGTACACGACTGCTATCAAGAAATTTTATAATCAACATACCAAAACACAGCCCCCATGCCGCGCCCAGAAATGTCTGGAAACTCCCCAGCCACCTTTGTGTATAATACGCAACGATTAACCCGCAAAAGATGAGCATAATCTCGTAATACCAGTTATAATCCCGTTGCTGCGGAATCAGCCATTGTATCCGTCGGGTAACCGATATTACATTTAAACTCCATCTGTAACTTAATGTCCCATTCGGACACGCATTTGTACAGGCAAGACATCGGATACAGTTCGTATTTACTACGACACTGTATTGGGCAATTTCTTCGTGCACACGAATTCCCATAGTACAGCTATTGGTGCAACTCATACAACCCTTACACTCGTTAACCTTCCGGATACGCCAGAAGCTGAAATTGTCGAAGATTGCAAGCATGGGTGCCCACGGACATACATATCGGCAAAATGCCCTCGATCCCATAAGATAAATAAACAGAAATGCATCAAACAGGACAAACAAAATAATGATAATGGGACTCCTGGGCAGGTCGACGGTCATCACCTGCGTGTCACCAAGTCCTATGTGGAATTGCGGAGGGCCATAAATAAGCCAGAATTCATAGATAGCCGTTAATGTCTTCAGAAGAAAGACGTATTGGATGATGTTTGCATTCGAGTGGATGATTTTGGGGTTTATTCCAAATTTACCAAAAATTTTTAAGGCACATTCTTGAAAGAAGGCAAAATGGCATCCCCATCCGCAAAAGAGCCTTCCAAAAAAGGCCGTCATGAGAACCACAAAAATGAAAAATGCGGCGGCGGAGTTTAATAAACCCATTCCAAAAAGGCTTACAACCCCATTCAGACTAAATGTCCCGACTTTTTGACAGCCAAACTTATACCACAGGGTGATGTGTACAATGATCAATAGATTTATAAAAGACAAGACGAGCAATCTTTTTTTATTGATATTCATACAAAACCATTAATAGATTGGTAAATACAGATGCTTATTCATTCTTTTCGCATCGAAGACTGGATTCCCATGTCCGGAAATAACAGAAAATGGGATTTACATGGATTTTTTTTAGCAGAAACAGGAGAAGAGATTCTTTTTATTGGATGGATTGTTTCCATTGCATCTATTGCCGCAATTATATGTACCCCCAAGGGGATTTGAACCCCTGTCTTCAGGCTGAGAACCTGACATCCTGGGCCACTAGACGATGGGGGCATGAAAATGCAAAGGAAATTATAAAGACTTGTAAGATCCTACCTATAACATATATTTATGAGTAGAAAATACTATATTTATTTTGCGAAGTCAATAAAATTTAGA
>MHZD01000099.1:0-1200 GCA_001828645.1 Planctomycetes bacterium RIFOXYC2_FULL_41_27
GAGTTGTACATTGCGTCTATGGAAGTAGCTAATTCCTATTCCGAGTTAAATGATGCACCGGAGCAGGATAAGCGATTTCGTGAACAGTTGGGAACGGAGGCCGATATTGTTGGTAAGGTTGATGAAGATTTCCTGACTGCTTTAAAATATGGTATGCCACCGGCCGGTGGTCTTGGCATTGGTATAGATAGACTTATTATGATTCTTACAAACAATGTCTCTATCAGGGAGGTTATCCTCTTTCCGCTCCTCAAACCAAAGTAATTTTACTAATAATTCACCGTAAAGACGCAAAGGGCACAAAGAACAAGTTATTCCGTTTAAGTCCCCCTTAACAAAAGGGGATTCAGGGGGTTGTGTTTTTTCTGGGCTATTTTACAACCCCCTTGCCCCCTTTTCTAAGGGGGATTCTCTACGCCATACATCGTATGACCCGCACCGTAAATTTTGCGTTCTTTGCGTCTTTGCGGTAATCGAACTGTTGTTAATAACTTAGAAAATGACGAAAATTGATACCCCATTATCTGTAGCAATATCTCTGGATATTGATCCGGATGCCAATAGCGCTGTCGAAGGACGGCATGATGCACTTTCTTCTCCTATAGAATATGGCGAGATACGTGTAGATGCCTGCAAAAAAGGGTTACAAAAAATACTCGAGTTATTAGAAAAATATACTATAGACGCCACGCTCTTCTATGAGGCGCGAACGGCACAGATACTCATTGAAGATGGAATGGATCTGCCAAAATTATCTGAAAGACATGAAATAGCCTGTCATTCTCTGAAGCACGAGGATTTTTTAGGTAAGGTGGCCGGCATACCTATGGAGGAAAAATCCATCGAGAAGTCTATTGATAAGGCAAAGAAAATCCTTGTAAAACTTTTTGGGCAAGAAATTAAGGGTTTTCGGGCGCCTTATACAAGAATCAACCGCACTGTGATAAAAATTTTAGAACAGTTAGGATTTCAATATGATTCATCTGAAATAGCGATTCTTGGTAATGGATGGACAGGTAAACCTTATCCGCTAGAGGCGTTTGATTCGAGTCTTTTGGAACTGGCATTGCCTTCCTTTCGCGATGCGAAGGGTAAGAAAATGTCATCCTATCTATGGGCTATTTTTGAAGGTCGAAGGGTTTCTAGTGAATATATTGATGCGGTTGTACAGGCAAGAGATGTGGCAAAACATGGTCTTTA
>MHZD01000099.1:1213-1532 GCA_001828645.1 Planctomycetes bacterium RIFOXYC2_FULL_41_27
CATCCCTGGCATTTGTATGTAGATTGTAAGGGAAACCAATTTGGTAAGAATCAAGTAAGAAAGAATTTAGAAAATTTAGATTCTATACTTTCGCAATTAAAACAGATGCAAGGGATTCAAATACTCCGGCAGGATGAGTATCTGGAAGCTTGGCTTGGGAAAGAAGATTCAAACTAAATTACACACCCACTTCGCATACTTCTCTTTTGGGAAGATTAGTAGTGGCCTTCCGTCCGCGTATCATCTCAAGGAAGCCTTCTATCCTCGTGGAAAACTGTCCCGGCATGTAGTTGTGGTCATCTACGCAATCACCATCAAG
>MHZD01000100.1:0-8289 GCA_001828645.1 Planctomycetes bacterium RIFOXYC2_FULL_41_27
GTTCTACCTGTCTAAAAAAGATGGGTGTGAGAGATATTACAAAAGTAGCTGCTATCAAGGGGATTCAGATGGGACAAGAGGTTGTTCTTCGTGATAACATAACCTGGTTTTTAAAAAATAGAATTATGCTTGTTTTAGTTGCCTTTGTTTTAGGCATTATAGTAACAGAGGCAGCAGCTACCATTATATCATTCGGTACCTACAGAGGTGCTATAGATTTGCTCGTAGGGGGGATACTCACTTTAATAGTATTAGTTGTTTCATGGGTTAAGAAGCCGCGATATCTTTTTAGGATAGAGCAAATAGAAGGGGGGAGAACATAATATGACCGAACCGGGTTTAGAAGAGATGCTGGAATTGATATGGACAATGAAAGAAGGCGGTGATAAAGTCGAAAAAAATTTATTGATTAAAAAGATGCAACTCCCTGCAGCAGAAAACATGTTGATGACTTTAACACAAGAAGGCTATGTTAAAATAACAGATACAAAAGTAGAATTTACCAACAAAGGTATGATAGATGCGCGATTGATTATCAGGAGACACCGTCTTGCAGAAAGGTTGCTGAATGATGTTTTATCGGTAAAAGAAGATACCATGGATTCCAGTGCATGCAAGTTTGAGCATTTTTTGGATGAAGAAGTTACAACCAGTATATGTACCTTATTAGGACATCCAATAAGCTGCCCTCACGGAAAGGCTATACCGCCTGGAGAGTGTTGTGAAAGGGCGAATAAGGAGATAAGACCAGTTGTAATGCCATTAACAGAATTAAGGCCAGGTGACAAGGCAAAGGTGTCATATATAGTAACACGATATCATGAACGGTTAGACAGGCTATCTTCTATGGGCCTGTTACCAGGCGTTCAAATCCGCCTTCATCAAAGGCAGCCAACGTACGTCATACAAATGGGTGAAACACAAATTGCGTTAGATACTGCCATTGCACGGGATATTTATGTGCGCCTTGTGTAGAATATGTTATATGTTGCTGATTATCTCCATGAGAAAGGTAATATTTCATGGAAAAGATTGATTGCTATCGGATGCGGAAACAACAAACCTTTAACGAAAATATTAAAAGCGACTGGCACAATGAACGCATATCCATAATTATCAACATACTGAGATAAGCTGTTCTTCTTTTAACTTGACAATTCCTCCTTGGTGTGATATTAATTTCCAGTCATGAAAATTATTCTAAACTCTTTATTGATTGCATTTCACGCATACCTTTTTTTACCTTTATTCAATAGTGGCATTGCCAGTGGAAAAGACAAGGACATAATTATTTATAAAAAAGACATTATTATTCGTTCCGATGAACTTGAAGCAGAGCCTAAAAAAGATAAAAATGCCGCGGGATTCAAACCTATCGATAAACCTGTAGAAAAAAAACGAGAAACACCCAGCCTTGATATCGTTGACAAATATTTAAAAGAAGGAAAAAAATATGAGGCAAGAAATGCCTTATCGGATATATTTATAAATAAAATAATGCCAGAAAAACAAAATGAGATAAAGGAACTATTAGATAAATTAAACGAAGAATTAATCTTCTCACCCTTGTCCTCTCCGGATGCTGCTATGTATACCGTTCAAGCCGGCGATATCATGGCGCGAATTGCCAAACAATTTAAAACAAATTATGAACTGATTATAAGGATTAACAACAAATCTCCCACGAGACTGAATATAGGAGATAAATTAAAAATACTTACGGGAAAGACGAAAATATTAATTAGTAAAAGTGATTTCACTCTGACTTTGCTACTCAATGATTATTATGTGAAACAGTACCGTATCGGCATAGGGAAAAACGATAAAACCCCGGCCGGTACGTTTGAAGTAAAAAATAAACTGAAAGAGCCAACGTGGTATTCACCCAATGGCGGTATATTCCCATATAGACATCCGGAAAATATTCTTGGCACCCGGTGGATTGGTTTTAAAGATAAACCAGACCTGTATGGTTATGGGATTCATGGTACGACATTACCTGATTCGATTGGCACTGCTTCGTCAAATGGATGTGTTCGAATGGTGAATAGCGATGTGGAAGAGCTCTATGATTTTCTAACATTAGATACTGAAATTATTATTCAAAGGTGATAACGCATGTATAGAAATGAGCCTCTCGAAAAATATTTAAAAGATGCGGCTGCCGGAACACCTGCGCCAGGTGGTGGAAGTGTGGCATCGCTGGTGGGTGCTTTAGCAACAACGATGTCTTCCATGTCGGCAAACTTTACTGTCGGCAAGGAAAAATTTAAGCACTATGATTCGCAATTGAAAAAGATACTTGGAGAGTGCGAGAAGAACAGAGAAACCTTATTATCCTTGATGGAGGAGGATATTAAAGTTTATAGTGGGATCACTCATGCGTATGGATTGCCAAAGTCGACCGATGCAGAAAAAAACAAACGTTCGGAAGAAATACAAAAAGCAACCATTACCGCAATGGAAGTACCATTAAAGACGACAATGTGTTGTCTTTATGTATTGGAAATGACGAGAGAATTGGTAGATATTGCAAATCCGAATCTGATATCAGATGTTGGGGTGTCTGGGTTTTTGGCTGAGGCAGCATTTCAATGTGCAAAATTAAATGTGGAAATAAACCTTGCTACGATTAAGAATCAGAGTCTTGTTGAAAAGACACAAAATGAACTGAGCCACGCTGAGAAGAAGGCAAAAACGCTTTTCAAAGAAATACAAGAAAAAGTTCAGAAGATAATAAAGGGATAATGCGTAACTTTCTGTTGTTTACAGAACAAATGCATAACTATTGTAAAACTCCGCTATTTTAGCAGGCAAAGCGGCTAACCTTCAGGAATTTATCATAAGCAATGGAATGGAAAATAACCAAAGGCTCCAAGGGATGCATCCTTTGCAGCAAGGAGTTTTGTGAAGACGAAGAGTATTATTCTGCACTCTTTGATGAAAATAATATCTTCATACGAAAAGATTATTGTACTTCATGTTGGAGCAAGGATAAGGGAGACGGGCTTTTTTCATTTTGGAAAACGAGCGTGCCACAAAGAGATAAACCTGTCCAAAAGTTTGTAAATAATGAAGTCTTTCTGGATATGTTTACCAGATTAGAGGGGAAAAACGAACCAAATCAAAGAAATCTGCGATATGTGCTGGCGCTTTATCTAATACGGAAAAAAATATTTAAATTAAAATCTTTTAAAAAAGAAAATGGAGAGGAGATTATCACACTGTATTTTCCAAAAGAAAATAAAGAATTCAACGTATTTAACCCAGATTTAAAAGATGAAGAAATTGATGCTATCACATCAGAAATGAGCCAACTCCTAAACTATCCTTACTTAGAACAAGAAGTCCTCATCAATGCAGATTAAACACGTATTGGATTTACATCCATAAACAAGTCGGGTTCAAATAATCATTAAATTTCCTCAAATCCCTCGCTTCGTCGTTTGTATAATTTGGGAAACAGACGATTTCTGTTGTTTTCCAAATGTCTGAGGCTTTACCTAACTAATGGTTATTGTGAAACAGGAGTTGCGGTGCTTGCAGATGTGTTATAGCAACAGGTTCCGCAGTCAACGGTAATCCCTCGTATTTTCCTTTCTTTTAATGCCGTTCGAAGTTGCACTACCTGATCTGTATTGACGTTATTCTCTCTCTGTACTGCCAATAACCTAACCCGCAACTGTCTTGTCGTTTTAATACTTGGACACTTGGTTTTTTGAATACCTGCAGGACAGACACCAACGATTTTCTTCTTGTTTATCCTCTTTGCCATAGTGAATCTCCTTCCTTAATTTAAGTGTAAAGTTAACTGTCTGTTTCTTTAATTAAATCAGGAATTATAATTTCCAGAGTTTCTTTTGCAGCAGATTGTTCTGCTTCCTTCTTACTTTTGCCCCATCCTTTTCCGTATTCATTACTTTTTATTGAGACTATTACTTCAAAAGACTTCGCGTGATCGGGGCCCATTTGCTGCAAGACTCGATAATTAGGCGTAATGCCATATTCCTTTTGACTGTAATGTTGAAGAATAGATTTGTAATTCTTAGCATGCTGATTTTTGCAAACGAGGTCAATTTCTTTTTTTAAATGCTTTATGGTAAAATTGTAAGCCTCTTCTATGCCGCCGTCCAAATATATTGCGGCTATAACTGCTTCAAATACATTGGCAAGTAAGGATTTTGGCAGATAATTCCGGTCATTTAAACCCTTGCCTACTGAAAGAAAATCTTTTAGATGCGCCTCTACACTAACATCGGCAAGTGTTGTTTGACTCACCACCACAGATTTTATCTTTGTTAATTCTCCCTCACTACACTGCGGCATGGTTTTGTAAAGATAGTCTGAAATAATCATCCCTAACACCGCATCTCCCAAAAATTCTAATCGTTCGTTAGAAAAATTATTTTCTATTCTGCAGGAGGTGTGGGTTAGCGCTTTTTCAAGCACGACGGGATCATGAAATGAATATCCTAACGTTACTTGACACGCACTGAGTTTTTCCGGGCTTATATGATTATTCGTTTGCAGTATCATTCTTTTGAAACTTTTTTTCCTTAAAAAGCATCGACTCTTCTATAGCAGTATATTTTGTTGCAGCATTGATAAGCTCAATGGCAGTGCTGCGCCTGAATGAAACGACTTCTACCCTGCAACCATGTGCTTTTAACATTTCTACAAGTGGAACGAAATCCCCATCTCCACTCACCAGGACTATGGTATCCAGCTTTGGTGCAATTGCTATAGAATCGATTGCAATACCCATATCCCAATCGCCTTTTGCAGTACCGTCTGGTCTCAGTCGAAGCTCCTTTGATTTTATTTCATAACCTAAACGGCTCAATGCATCTGTAAAGCTGGATTGGTCTACATCGGGTTTTTGTACCACATAGGCTATAGCACGAGTAAGATTTCTGTCACCTACAATTTCTAACAGGAGTTTACTATAATCAATCTTTGATTGGTGTAACGCTTTTGCCGAATAAAACATATTTTGGACATCAACGAATACCCCTATCCTTTGTTGAGATCCTCTGATTCGTCCACCTACCATGTATATCTTCCTTTCTAATAAAGACTTAATATTATGAAGATTATGTATAAGTACCTAATTAAAAATTTTTAAATAATGAATAACGTTGCGAAAATTAGGTAGGTAAAATAAAAATACTATATAAATTCAAAGAACGTTAAGTATGCAAGACGGGTTACGTCATAACATACCTTTATACAAAATATTAGAGCAACACAAATTTACATTTGAAATTTATTTTAATTTTAACAGCCTTTTGTAAACAGTCAATTAAAAAAACTGAAATAACTTAATTTTATTGACTCTTATATCAAATTTTGATAAATTTAACCTAATAAATATATAAATCTAACTGCTTTGTAGACAATAACTAAACATAAAATTAAAAATTCGGAATTAACTAAAACTCGCCATGGACATAGACTATTTGAGAAAAGAAATTAACGCACTGGATTCTAAAATAGTAGATTTACTCAATGAAAGAGCCAAAATCGTATTGAAAATTGGTGAGATAAAGAAGCAAAAACAGGCGCAAATCTATGTCCCAAACAGAGAGCAAGAGATATATTCACGAATTAAGTCGCAAAATAAAGGCCCTCTGACGGACGAATGTCTCGTTGCGATATACCGGGAACTAATGGCTGGTTCCTTGGTATTGGAAATGGCCGTTAAAGTATCATACTTGGGCCCCGAAGGAACTTTTAGCTACTTTGCCGCTAAACAGAAGTTTGGATCGTCAGTTGAATACGTTCCGGCACGGGGCATTGACGATGTTTTCAGAGACGTAGCAGGGGGAAGAAGTGATTACGGAATTGTACCAGTTGAAAATTCAACAGAAGGCAGCATAAGAGAAACACTAAACATGTTTGTGGAGTTCGATGTAAAAGTATGCGCCGAGATTATTTTGCCAATTCACCACAACTTAATGGCAAATTGCATAAAAGAGGAGATTAAAAAAGTATATTCAAAACCACAGATTTTGTCTCAATGTAAAAATTGGCTGGCAAGCAATCTTCTTCATGCTGAATTAATAGAAGTCAGTAGTAGTGCCGAGGCTGCTCGTATTGTCAGGGATGCTTCAAAATCAGGAAAAGAAGGGCAATATTATGCAGTAATAGCAAATGCAGAAATAGCACAACTGTATGGATTAAATATTCTTTTTAAGAACATAGAAGACAACCCAAACAATATAACCAGGTTTTTCGTTCTCAGCATGGAATATGGTGCACCGAGCGAGAAAGATAGGACTGCAGTAATGTGCTATATAAAAAATCGCGCAGGTGCTTTATTAGAGATACTAGAGCCTTTTAAAACTTATAATATTAATCTCACAAATATCGAGTCATTACCTACCAGAAAAAAAACGTGGGAATATTGCTTTTATCTGGATTTTGAGGGTCATGCATCGAATGAAACCGTTCAGAAAGCCCTCAAAGAGGTATCTAAAAAATGTTTTGATATGAAGATTCTGGGATCGTTTCCGAAGTGTGACTAAGAGGACATAATTCGAAGATAATGGGGAAAAAGCCTTTTATTGTGGGGAATTGGAAGATGAACCTCACACTTGCGGAAGGAGTGGAGTTTGCCAAATCGCTCGGAAATAATTTGCATGGCAAAAACGAAATCATGTGTGGGATTTGTCCGCCATTTATATTCTTGAAAGATATTTCCAAGGTGTTAGAAGGTAGTGGAATTTGCATGGGAGCCCAGAATATTCATAGTGAAATAAATGGCGCCTATACAGGTGAAATTTCAGCATTGATGGTAAAGGAAGCAGGCTGTACGCACGTACTGATTGGTCATTCAGAACGACGACACCTCTTTGGTGAAATTGACTCGTTTATCAATGCAAAGATAAAGACAGCGCTATCTGTTAATTTAAAACCAATTTTTTGTATCGGAGAAACATTAAATGAAAGGGAGGAAGGAAGGACAAAATATGTAGTAAAAAAACAATTAAAAAACGGTTTGATGGGAATTGATAATAAATGTGTAGAAGAACTCGTGATTGCCTACGAGCCTGTTTGGGCTATTGGTACAGGGAAAACGGCTTCTCCTGAGCAGGCCAATGAAGTTCATTCGTTTATCAGAGGCTTTTTGACAGATGAATATGGGAAAGACATTGCCAATAGTGTATATATTCAATATGGGGGAAGCGTTAAACCAGAAAATACAAAAGAGTTGATAGCGCAGACAGAGATCGATGGGCTTCTCGTGGGTGGCGCAAGTATTAAGTTAGAATCTTTTTTAAAAATAATTGATGCTGCATCAATTCAGTAATGTTTTAGCAGGCGGATTTTTAATATTGGGAGAGTTACATGGTAAAGGCTGAAAAGGCATTTAAGTGGGGAATTGCAATCATTTTTGTCTTTGGAATATTAAATGCATTCTATTTTTTGAATATAGTCATTGGATTAAAAATTGCATTACCCATTTTATGTGTGTTTTTGATTGGGTCTATTCTATTACAATCGGGCAAAGGTGGTGGACTGGCAGCTATCGGAGGCTTGGGAGATCAGTCTACCTTTGGTACGAGATCAAGTACGTTCTTGTCTAAAGTTACGTATCTTATAGGAGCTGCTTTCATTGTCGCTACCATATTTTTGTTTAAATTGTCCATCCCGACAAGGTCATTAGAAACAATGGTCACGCAGGAGATTCCTGCTGCACCGCATGCTCATGATCACGGTGAACATGAACACGAACATGGGAGTGTGCCACATGCAGCGGGTGTTTCAGATGATGCCTCTAAGGTAGGTATGCAGAAAGTCGCTGAAGAAGGATTAGGCAAGACAGGACCGGAAGGCTCATATCATCATGCAACAATGAAAGAAGGGACATCGCAAGGCCAACCGATGGGCATGAATCCTGTCGAAGAAGAGAAACAAACATCAAGTGTCGAGGAAAAGCCTGTGACCGGCGCTAAGAAAGAGACAGGCAAATAATCCGAATTAATAACGCACAAACGGTATTGAGGTGGCCTTGATGTTGAAAAGCATGACAGGATTTGGTGTTGCTGAATATAAAGATGACGAACTCACGATACGTGTGGAACTTCGTTCGGTGAATAACCGGTTTTTGAAGATAGATTCACGGCTGCCGGAAGTATTGCAGTCCTTTGAAACCGAGATTGAGCGTCCAATCAGAGGAAAAATTGCCAGGGGGACAGTCCTCTTAAATATAAATTACCAATCGCTCCGGCAGGAACCCGAGTATGTCTTGAACAGCGATAGACTAAAAGAATATTATCATTTGTT
>MHZD01000100.1:8355-8642 GCA_001828645.1 Planctomycetes bacterium RIFOXYC2_FULL_41_27
AGGTGTGCTGCAAAAAGGGAAAAACGGTCAAAAGAATAAGGACTCCCTTTTATCTTTATGTATCTCCCTTATTAATGAAGCTCTGGAAAAGATGTTGGAAATGCGGGCTATTGAAGGAAGGCATCTCGCAAAAGATATTGAACAGAGAAAAGAATTTATCCTTTCAATACTCAACAAAATTGAAGCCATGTCGCCTCTTATAGTCCAGGAATATAGTAAACGCTTACGAAGCAGGGTCTCCTCGTTACTGAGCGGAACTGATATAGAATTGACAGATAGTAGCCTTT
>MHZD01000101.1:0-3438 GCA_001828645.1 Planctomycetes bacterium RIFOXYC2_FULL_41_27
TATCAGAAATAATTCCAAAAATTTTTTTACTTCTTACAACTCCATAAAATGAAAACGCTTAGAGCAATCTAAGCGTTTTTTATTTTTATAGGTACAGGCATTGCAAAACAATACTAGCGAAAAAGTAAATTTTTAGGGGATTTGTAAAGATGATGACAAAAAGAATATTAATCGTTGATGACGAAGAAGGGTACAGAAAGGTACTGTTGAATTCATTAACAGATAGCGGTTACGAAACTAAGGCTGTGAAAAATGGTTTCGAGGCATTGGAGGAGATTAAAAGGCAAAGATACTCAATTATATTGCTGGACGTGAAGATGCCGGGAATGGACGGCATCGAATTGTTAGAGCAGATACAAGGGACACGATTTTCTTCTCATGCTCACATAGTGATTATTACAGCCTATACAGACCAGGATATTGCAAGGGAGGCGGTTAGAAAGGGCGCAAAAAAGGTGATTACAAAACCTTTTAGTATGAACGATATCGAGGCATGTCTTAGTGAATTATAAGGAGAGGTGAAATATGATAAAAATGTTTTTTAAGGAACGTATAGTTTTTGTTATCGCTACGTTTGTATTTTTTGGGCTGTTTCCCTTAATTTTGTTTAAAATGCTTGCATTTCCAAAGGCAAATGCCGAACTGAAACAGGGCGTCCAAAGGAATCTGGAAGGTATTGTAAATAAACAGAAAGAGATCCTTACTTTGCTGTGGGACGAAAGAAAGTCACATGCCAGGACTATCTCAGATACTATTCAAAGCGCATTGTATATTAAGAGTAATGATGATTTCGTAAGTCTTATAAACGAAAGAGATGGGCACGAATACTTGAGATTAAAGTCGCAATTAGAGTGCACAAAGGCAGATTATGGTTACAAGGGAATTTTTGTTTGCGATGGAGCCGGTATTGTCCAAATAGCAACTGGGGATGAAAAATTATCAATAGGCATGAATATTATGAAAGAAAAGCCTTTCCGCCATATTCAAGAGACCTTATATGACGGCAAGACGTATATCTCCGATGTGGTTAATTTTTCACTCACCGGGGATTCTTCGGAAAAAAATGGGAACGGTTTGCCTTCGATGTTTATGTCTTCCCCTGTTAAGGGTCAAAACCACGATGTGATCGGCGCTGTTATATTATGGATGGATACATCGATACTTAATAAGGCGATGAAGAGCGTCGCCCTTGGGAAAACAGGAGAAGCCTATTTGGTAAACAAAGATGGCGTCATGATTACCGAATCGAAGTTTTCAAAGTATGTTAAAAATGCGCATGACATGGACTCTATGTCTTATAAAGTCGTGGAACCCGATACGCAGACGATAACAAAGGGAGTTGAAAAGTGTATTACGGCAAAAATCAGTGGTTATGATTTGGATGGATACAGGGATTATGACGGGTTAAAAGTAATGGGTGCATGGACATGGCTTAAAGATTTGAACATGGGGCTCATTGTAGAAATAGACGCAGATGAGGCTTTTGGCGTGGTAAATAACATTAATTCGCTGATACTACCACTCATGGTCGTGATGATAATCCCGGCTTTTATCCTTGCAACGTTGATTTACAGGAAACTTTCCACAGGGTATGTGCTGAAAGACATGTCCCTGCCAAAGAAGGCTACCCTGGGTGTAACAAGCATCCTTATGGTGGGGTTTGTTATAGGTATCCTTGACGGTTATGAATTGAGGAAAGAGCGCGGTTATCTTCGTGAACAGAAATATAAAGTGCACAATCCTTTGAATGTATTGGGTTCTATTGTAACACAGAGAGATGAAGATTTTATTAAGAGTAATATTTCTAAATTCAAGGAGGAGCTTCCAATTTTCAAATCCGAAAATACTATTCATACAGAGAGTGAGGAAAGAGGGGTCGTAAAAAGTATCATAAAACCGTCGATAGAGACAACAGTAGCAACGTGGGAATTAAAACCTTAAAAAGATTACTATAAGATTTTTATATAAGGAGAAATTGTCATGAATAACACAATTGTATCAACAATAGATGATTCTAAGGCGCTTCTTGGTGTAAAGAATGCAAAGGAAGTAAAGGATACAACGGGATGGTATGAATATGAGCCTTCTTACGATGGGGTGATTACGCATATCAACACGGCTGGTGCAAGGCTTTTTGGATTTACTTCGTCTGACGATGTTATCGGGAAAAAGATGAATGAGCTGTATGCGCATCCTTTTGACCACGAGAAGACATTGTCCATGCTGTTCAGGGATGGGCAGGCACATGGTTTTTTTACATTGATGAAGACACGGCATGGGAAACTGTTTTTTATAAGACAATCCAGTACTGTCATCCTGGAAGGTATAGATCAATATCCTCTCAAGGTAAAGAGTGAATTTGAACCTGTACAGTCAATGGTTTCTTTGTAATAACAAACCATGGATAATGCCAACCGTTCGATTCACTTGGGGATGACTGAATCGGCTAAAGATGCTTTGATTTAACTCCGCCATTCATGGCGGAGTTATGCAGTCGTATAAAACCGGCTTTAGCCATGATTTTCTTTGGTTCAGGGCTAAAGCCACTATTAGCCTTGTTCTCTAACCTCAGGCTAAAGCCTGAGGTTAATTCAAATTTAGGAGATTGTTTTTATGAATGAATCAGTACAAACACCCAGCGGAAATACAAGGGTGCTGATGCTTGCAACATTAGCGTTTGCTACGTGCTTTGCTGGTTGGACACTCTTTTCTCCTTTAGCAGCATACCTGAAGGTTGAGTTTAATTTGTCTTCCACAGCCGTGGGATTGTTACTCGCAACGCCTGTATTGCTTGGCTCTATCGCCAGGGTGCCCATTGGCGTTCTGACGGATAAATTTGGCGGCAGGCGGGTTTTTAGTATCCTGCTCTTATTTGGCTTTTTCCCTATGTTTATCGCTGGCTTCGCTCATAGTTACGGCTTTTTGCTGATATGCGGATTTTTCTTCGGTTTGGTAGGAACATCATTCGCCGTTGGAATTCCGCAGGTTTCTCAGTGGTATCCAAAAGAAAAACAGGGTTTGGCATTGGGGATTTACGGTGTGGGTAATGTCGGTTCTGCCGTTGCCACTTTCGGAGCGCCCATCCTTGTAGAATCTATCGGGTGGCATAAGGTATTTATGGTTTACTCAATTCCTTTGCTCATAATGGCATTTGTTTACTGGTTTTTCTCCGAAGATGCGCCAAAACCAGCCAATGCAAAGCCTCCCACCTTTAGTGACAAACTGAAGGTATATAAATCTTCTAACTTAATATGGGTCTTTTGTCTTTTCTATTTCATGACCTTCGGATTTTTTGTAAGCTTTTCGTTATGGCTGCCTTCGTACTTGAGGGATTTTTATAAGATTACGCCGGTAAAGGCAGGCAGTCTTACCGCTATATTCGTATTTGCCACCACATTTGCCCGTATTCTCGGAGGATATCTTGGCGATAGGATTCCC
>MHZD01000101.1:3713-3803 GCA_001828645.1 Planctomycetes bacterium RIFOXYC2_FULL_41_27
AGGATTTATCTTCGTATCTCTCGTATGCCTCATGAGTCTTTCCTTTATGGAAGAGAAAACAATAACGAAGATGCACAAAAAAGCTGTGAA
>MHZD01000102.1 GCA_001828645.1 Planctomycetes bacterium RIFOXYC2_FULL_41_27
CTTGTCTATTTTTAATTTTGATATATCTTTATTTACCACTCATTCGTTCCTTTGACGTTCTATTTTCTTTTAAGGCATAATGTTTAGGGATTCTAAATATATGTTCAGGAATTTCAAACTGGTAGCATAACCAGCTCGGTTGCGCTTGGCTCGTTCCCAAACTCTGTTTGGGAATGCAATTTCCTGCAAAG
The DNA here is from genome assembly GCA_001828645.1 of Planctomycetes bacterium RIFOXYC2_FULL_41_27. Classification (GTDB taxonomy): domain Bacteria; phylum Planctomycetota; class Brocadiia; order Brocadiales; family Brocadiaceae; genus Wunengus; species Wunengus californicus. Next base: position 192 of record MHZD01000102.1, read on the forward strand.
CTTCTGCTTTGCGTGAAACAAAGTTTCACTGACAAGAGAAACCCCAGATGGTTTACTCCAGATTCGATGAGCATTCGGGCCTCTGCGCTGTCAATAATACCTGCTACCTGTATCAGCCCTCCTGATTGTAGTTCTTTCACTTTATATTCTTGCCAGATGAGACAAATTAAAGCTAAAAGCATCTATTTTTAGAAATGATCCTGAGAATTCGTAGTTACTCAAAAGCATAGTATGTAATTACGTTTTATAGTATCAGCACCTGCCCCTGACCCCTCCCAAGCGGGGAATATAAAGTCCCCTTTTGGGAGGGGATTTATGGGTGGGTAAAGGACGCATGGATAAACCTATTTGTCTATGATTGATTTGATTCAACATAATTTTGTTTAGGGACACGAATTCTCTTATAATTGATGAATACCTTTTCGAAAATCTGATTTTAACTCATAATTTCCAAAAAGATTGAGATTCCTTAACATGAATTTAGAATCTCATCTGTGTAATCTGCGAAATCTGTGGTTTCAACGGCTGGATTATGCCCATATACCGGGTATTGTTTGGTCACAATCTTTGCACTTATTATCTTTCAGATGGTTTTCTAATATTGAGAAGCCTGCCCGCCTGATTACGATGTTCTTACAGTGCGGGCAGTAAGTATTTTCCCCTTCGTGCCCTGGCACATTACCCACGTAAGGGAAATGGAGTCCCATATCAAGGGCAACCTTTCTGGCCATTTCCAGGGTTTTTACCGGTGTTGGCGGCAGGTTCTTTATCTTGTAAGTCGGATGAAAACGGGTAAAATGGATGGGGACGTCCGGTCCTAGATTTTCCTTAATCCATGCGCACATCCCCTTGAATTCCTTTTCGCTGTCGTTGAGTGTGGGTATCACAAGCATAACAATCTCAAACCACATTCCGATTTTCTTTAAGGTCAGCAAGGTATTTAACACGGGTTTCAATTCACCTGTACAGGTCTCCTGGTAAAATTTTTCCGTAAAACTTTTTAAGTCAATCTTCACAGCACTCAGGTGTTGACACAGCTCCATTAAAGGCTTCTCCTGAATATAACCATTCGATATCATAACACTCTTTAAGCCATGCTTATTGCCCAGTTGCGCCGTATCAAACATATATTCATAAAAGACCACAGGCTCAGAATACGTATAAGCTATCGTTCTACTGCCGCTCATTTTGGCGTCTTTTACTACATCCTCTGGTGTTAGTAGAATACTTTCGACCTGTTCGGGCCGATATTGAGAGATCTGCCAGTTCTGGCAGAATTTACACTCGACGTTGCATCCCGCCGCGGCCAGCGAATAAGCCTTTGTGCCGGGTAAAAAGTGGAACATGGGTTTCTTTTCTACTGGGTCGACATTCAGGGCGCAGACGCGTGAATGCACCAGGGTATAGTAAGTACCGCCACGATTTTCCCGCACACCACAGTAACCGCGCTCCATGTCTGCAATGGTGCATTTTCGTGGACAGAGTTCGCATTCCACCCGAAGGTCTTCCAGTTTCTTGTAATGCATAGCCTCCTTGACGGGAAACCCTTGGTTAATGCCCTTCAGTGACTCAGGGGTATAAACATCCTCTGCCCAGGCAACTAATTTATTTCCGAGGTAAAGACTGCACGCCCCGAACATACCTGCTTTTATTAACGACCTTCTGGTAATCATAAAACACCTTAAATAAAATGTAACAATTTACCACGGAAAGACACGGAATATCATTTTACATTGAATTATATTGCCATTGCGTTGGTAAGTCAAGGAATGTAGAAATTGGCATTTTTGTCATCAGGTTTTATCTTATATCTCTGGAAGGATTTTAGGGTGACTTTTTCCATTTACTTTGGTAGACTTCTGAAAATTACATAGAGAACTTCAAATAAATAGAAGAAGACAAAAGAATGCATAATTACACGCGATTACAGTTAGAAGAATTAAAAGTTTGTTACCACAAAGAACGTGAAAAAGAATGGGCAAAACTTGATTCAAATGCTGAATTAGCAGGGAGGTATGGTGGTAATACACATAGTTCATTATTTTACGAGATTGGAGAAAAGTATGTAAATAAGCTTGTTGATGAACTGTTTAGAATTGAAAAAATAGCACTATCCCGTGAACAATCAAAACCATCGGAAAGCTATTTTGCTGATTTAAATAAGGAAATAATAGAATTTGCAAAAGATGAATATAAGGTAGTATGTTCTGAAGCCAGAAAAATATTTAAATATGTACGAGGACAATTAGTATGTAGTGAAGATGCTATTATTTCAAAGATACAACAATATGAAAATCCTACGTTAGAGTCCATAAACAGGCGTATTAAGATGTTGCAAGAGGAACTTAGATTAGGAATTCTGCAATCTTCTACTGAAACAATGATACACGTTAGCGGTGATGTTGGAGTAATTAATACCGGCATAATTTATGATTCTGTAAAAGTAAAAATAGAAAAGCTCAAAGAATCAAATCAGACGGAATTGGTTAATGTTCTAACACGTCTAATTGAAACAGTCAAGAATTCAACCATTAAGGAGGAGGATAAGCTGGAACAAATGGAAAATGTTGATTTTCTCGTTGAACAATCTGTATTGCCTCCTGGGAAAAGAAATCGTGGTCTTATAAAAGCTGCTGAAGGATTCCTTTCAACTGCTGCAAATCTTGCAACAATTTGGGGACAAATTGGGCAAGCAATAATGAAATTCTTTGGAGCCAGTTGATTAAATGATAAATCAAGATTGTGAAGTATAGGAGATAAATGCAAGGGAGAAAAATCAATAATGCTGTTAGTTAAATATGACCTCTGAACCTTTGAAGTTTATTGCGGATGCGATGCTTGGCAGGCTTGCACGATGGTTGCGCATACTCGGATGTGATGTATCGTACGAATCTTCTATTTCAGATAACGACTTTATTGCACGTGCAATTCACGAACGCCGAATTATCTTAACCATGGATAGGAAGCTCACCGAACGTGAATCGGCAAAGAATTCTCTGCTTATCAAAAGCCCTTCTTACAAAGAACAACTCAAACAGGTTATTACCCATTACAATATTGATTATAAATCAGGGATTTTTACGCGATGTCTGGTTTGTAATAACCTATTAGAGCCTATTGAGAAAGAAAAAATAAAGGACAGAGTACCACCATATGTTTATTCAACACAGGATGAATTCGATATCTGCCAGCAGTGCGGTCGTATTTACTGGTCGGGTACACATAGAACAAAAATGCTTGAGATGCTTGATAAAATATTGAAATGACTGTATAGCCACGAAGTACCACGAATAAAAGGAAAACATTTGAGATATAGTACCAAAAATGGTTATTTATTTTACTCCGAAAGCTATATATCTGTAATGTAAAATCCCCAAAGTGGATTAAAGGTATTTTTCGGAGAGAACTCAATAACCATTTTACCAAATTTGATTTGGAGGTATTTGATATGGTTTTATTAGAATCTATAGAAATATCGCTCGGGACAGAAATGCCTGATTTCGAGCTAAAAGCCCCTCATGGGAAAATTTTCAAGAGCGATTGTCTTTATGCAGAAAAAGGTCTGCTGGTGGTTTTCACGTGTAATCACTGTCCGTATGCGAATGCTGTATGGCCAAGATTGATTAAACTTGCCAGATATGCAAGAGATTTGGGAATAAATACCGTTGCGATAAATCCGAACATACATCCTGATTATCCCGAAGATGCCCCTGAAAAGATGCTAGAGAAGATGGTAAAATTGGGAATTGAATTTCCCTATTTGGTTGACGAAACCCAGCAAATAGCAAAGGCATTTAAGGCGCAGTGCACACCCGACATCTATCTTTTTAATAAAGAACATAAACTGGTTTATCACGGAAGGATTGATAATAACTGGCAGGACGAATCGAAGGTTACAAAAGAGGAATTGAAAGAGGCGATTGTGAATTTGGTGAACAATAAACCTATTTCACAAAAACAGTACCCCTCAATGGGATGCTCTATCAAGTGGCGATAAGGTTATGCGAGCAAATCTTTAATTAACTATGTGAAATGTACGCTCTTAGATTTCCATACCTCAGCAACTAAAGAGCTTGAAATCGTATTCATTTCCAGCGAATAACAACCGATATTCACTGAATTTAATCGACTTATTACAATTTGACAATTTATGTACGGTTTTGTATAGTTAACAAGACGATTAAAAGAGTACTCATTTTTGTTTTATACAACAATTTCAATTATTTTCGATAAGGTAAAAGCATGAATAAGCCTTTCATAATTCTATTATTGTGTTTGCTTGTAACCTCATTTCTGCGAGGTACGTTTTCTGCTGAGAAAAAGCATCAAAATGAAATAGTTATAGCAACGGTCAACGGCAAAAAGATAACACAGCAGGACATAACCAATCGACTCGAAACATTCGGAAATACAGACGCAGAAACATTCAATACTATTAAACAGGAAATCCTGGATCAACTGATTACCGATATATTGCTGGAAGAATTCATTGATAAACAGGGTTTAATTGTTACCGCTGAGGAGATTGCGCGGGAGGTGAATCAGATAAGAAGTAATATCACAAGTAATCAAAAGGATTCTGGTCAATCACTGGAAAAAGTTCTTGCAGCGATAGGCTCTAATATTGGTGAATTCAAGAGAAGTATAAAGCATTCTCTTGCACTTGGAAAATATTTCAATAATAAGATCGATGACAAGACTCTGGAGAAATATTTTGATGGAAATAAGAGCCTTTTTAATGGCGAGTCTGTTAAGGTCTGCCACATACTCATCGATACAAGAGATATGAAGACGCAGGAAGAATTATCACATACGCTGGAACAAATCAAAAGTATCAAAAGAGAAATCGATAGAGGGGCTGCTTTTGATGAAATGGCAAAAAAATATTCCAACTGCCCATCGGCTCAAAATGGGGGTGATTTAGGATTCATTCAAAGAAAAGGCAACCTCGCAAAGTCATTTTTAGATACTGCATTTTCTTTACGGACAGGGCAGATAAGCGAGCCGGTTCAGACTGAATTTGGATATCACCTCATAAAAGTAACGGAGAAAAAAGAAGGCGCTAATATTAAATTTGGGGATGTTAAGGAAAAAGTTCGAGTAGCAGTACTGGAGGAGGAGACCCTCAAATTACTCTCTCAGCTTCATAAAGCAGCACAGATTGTAATTAACCAGTAATATCGGTTTTCTTTATTAGTGTTAGTTCTTGATTTCCGATATCTCTTTCGATGCAATAATTTTCTGGGCAAGTTCGTAAGTGAGCTTTTCTATAGCGTCATCTACGGCAGGCCCAAATTTGGGGCCAGTCGTAATCCACCATTCGTGTTCAACCCTGGAGGTTATAAAGTCCAGCCCTTTCCCTTCCACCGCAATTTCTGTGTCCCATACTTTATTGAGTTTGGGATCTAGAAATGATGCCGTGATTGAAAGATTATGGCGGCCAATAGCCCTCCATACAGATACTTCCATGTGAAGTTCTATTTCCGAATTTTTTAAACTGATAGCCAAAATCCCATCCAATGCTTCTTTATTTAAAAATTCCTTATTCTGTAAACTATCTATCACTATTGACTTTTTAAATAAGATGCGTGACATCTCCTCGATTTTGGAAGAAAGAGTTTTGCCGATTGGAAAAACAAAATTTGGAAAGACATAATAAGGCGTGCCAGCCTCGTCTTGTTTCAGCGGTACTTCCTGGACATAATTACGCAAGGTTGGTTCAATATAAATACCGACAGTAAGCGGTAAAGGAATTATTTGATAAATTCGTTTGTCAAGTTTTGGGGAAAGTCTTACATCTGGTCTGGTTCCGCTTAAGCAACCGATTGAAGTGAGAAAAAAAAGTAAAATGAACCAATGTTTATATGATACAGATTTAATAAATTGCATGAACAAACGACCTAAAAATTGCCCTGATTAATGTGTCACAGTGTTCTCTTTCTTACGCAAAGATTAATTTAAATAATATACGCAACCGGAGCTGTCGTCAACATCCTTTTATCTATTCCATTTCATGGGCACATCATCGCTTTCTCTACCAATGAGAACAACCCCTTTTATATTTTTTAGTCTGTTATAAATAGGGTATGTTTTTAAAAGAAGTGTGGTACTGGTTTTGGGGCTTAAGATTTCGCTGGTTATGGTAGCGCCAGTTTTCAGTGTTTGCCATGTTGGACAATTCTTACAGGCCAGTGCAAATTTATGCTTTGTAAAAAAACACTTCTTTCCAACTGGACATCCTGTAAAAAATTCTTTTGCCGCCTTATTTATCTTTATTACATTAAACTCTGCATCGAATACAATAATAGGGTCTGTTATTGCATTAAAAATAGAATTGAGTTTTTCCCTTGTTTTATGCATTCTCGTCCGATGTGTGTATTCCTTACTAACGACCTTGCGGGCGAGTGAGGGTGTATTCAAATGCGTCGATGCTGATTTTGAGCTATATCTTTTGGTAAACAAACTTTATTCTCATAAAAAAATTTTAGCTTGCTTTTGGGTCGTTAGTAAACGGCTATTTGAAGGTTAGCAATCGGCATACCGTAATATACAGCTTAGATTATGCCAGGTAATTAATTCGCACAAGTATTTAGGCAACTAAGATATAAGTAAATATTGTTATTTCGCAGTAGTTTCTTTTATACGGGAAGATGACGAAGCAAATAAAGGTATTTTTGGTGGTAATCAGCCAGTGTTAGGGGGTGGTATGTAATTGAAATAAAAACCTGTGGGATTTGCAATAGACATATTGCTATGCTCTGTTCTAGTCAAGACCCTAAATTATTACGCAACAGGTTTAAATAACTAATTACTCCTTTAACACTTCAATCTCTTTTTATCCAGGTTTCTACTCTCTTTAGCGTTTCGCCTACTGTTAACTTATTATGTAACCATTGGAACACGCAATAAAGTCTATAAATAATTTACCGATACTACAGAACTGTTACAAGCCAATATTTGGCCTTTTTCATCTTTATATACAGGTGAAATGTATTATAATTTTATACAAGCGTAATGGGTTTGGAAAGACTAAATATATTAGAAGAAATAGAATATGTACAAAATGGAGATTCGATCAATTACCGATATGTCTTTGTCTGATCTGGAAGCGCTCTGTGTCTCGATAGGAGAACAAGCCTACAGGGCGAAACAAATACTTTCCTGGATTTATGTCAAAGGAGCAATGGCTTTTGATGAGATGTCTAATCTGCCAAACAATTTTCGGAAGCAGCTTGAGGAAAAGTATCAGGTCCTTCAGACCAAAGTCGATTCCATTGTCCAAATAACAGAG